>JAZOLR010000117.1:0-1645 GCA_045653255.1 Eubacteriales bacterium
GAAATGCACTTTGTGCGTGAAATTCGCTTTCAGCGAGTGAAATGCCTGCGGGCGTGAGGGGATTTATTTCATTTCACATCGAGCAGAGCGAGATATTTCACAATGTTCGACAGAACATTATTTCACATTTTGCAAAGCAAAGTATTTCACTATATGCATTTGTGACCACAAATGCAGTGCTTGTCAAGATAAGAGGACATAGAGTGTAAAAACATTCTCTGTCCTTTTCCTGTTGGTGCTATTTCCTGTTGGATTTAAAAACTGTCCTTAAGAACATAACGCATATGTCGGTCTTTTTGTTTTAGTTTTCGCTCAAAATATTTCTTGCAACGTGAACGCCGCTTGCAGACGCGTGTGAAAGCGAGTGCGTGATGCCGCTACCGTCACCGATGATGTAAAGTCCCTTGGGGCAAGACTCAAGATTTTTGTCAACGTCAACTTCCATATTGTAGAACTTGACTTCTACGCCGTAGAGAAGTGTGTCTTCGTTTGCAGTTCCGGGGGCAACCTTGTCAAGCGCGTAAATCATTTCAATAATACCGTCGAGAATGCGCTTGGGAAGTACAAGACTGAGGTCTCCTGCAGTCGCTTTCAAGGTAGGATTGATAAACGCTTCCTCGATTCTGCTCGCGGTTGAGCGCTGACCTTTTATAAGGTCTCCGAATCTCTGTACGATAACACCGCCGCCAAGCATGTTGCTAAGACGGGCGATTGATTCACCGTAACCGTTAGAATCCTTGAACGGCTCTGAAAAATGCTTCGCAACCAAAAGCGCAAAGTTCGTGTTCTCGGTCTGCTTTTCGGGGTCTTCGTAACTGTGGCCGTTTACCGTAATGATACCGTTCGTATTCTCGTTAACAACCGCACCTTTCGGGTTCATACAGAACGTTCTTACCTTGTCTCCGTATTTTTCCGTGCGGTATACAATTTTACTTTCGTAAAGTTCGTCTGTAATATGTGCAAAAACTTCGGCAGGAAGTTCTACGCGAACACCGATGTCAACTCTGTTGGAACTTGTGGGAATATTAAGTTCCTTGCACACCTTTTCCATCCACTTGCTTCCTATACGTCCGACAGAAACAATGCACTTGTCGCAAGTGTAAGACGCGTCTTTGCACTTGACTTCGTAACCGCCGTCAATAACGGTGATTGTTTCAACGGGAGTGTCAAAGAAGAAGTCCATCTTTTTCTCAAGTTCTGCATAAATGTTTTCGAGCACGATGTAGTTAATATCCGTACCCAAATGACGAACAGACGCATTGAGAAGATGAAGGTCGTGCTTTATGCATTCAGTACTGAACGCCGAGCCTGCGGTGGTGTAAAGTTTCGTACCCTCACCGCCGTAACGCATATTGATGTCATCGACGTACTTCATAAGGTCAAGAGCCCTCGTTTTACCGATGTACTCGTGAAGTGTGCCGCCGAAATCGTTCGTAATATTATATTTACCGTCGGAGAATGCACCCGCACCGCCAAAACCGCTCATAATAGAACAACTCTTGCAACCGATACAAGTCTTTATTTTTTCTCCGTCGATAGGGCAGTGACGCTTATTCAATGCATGTCCTGCTTCAAAAACGGCAATTTTCAGGTCAGGTTTTTTCGTGATTAACTCATAAGCGGAAAAAATACCGCCGGGACCTGC
>JAZOLR010000118.1:0-4705 GCA_045653255.1 Eubacteriales bacterium
GGAACATATATTTTATCTTTTTACAAGATGCTATATACCATTCGGGCACGTCGTGGGCGAGCATTTCCGCTTCCCATTCGGGTGTAAGTCCTTTACCTTTACGGACACTTTCCATTATCTTAAACGAAAGGAGATTGTCAAGTCCGTAGCGGATAAGGTCGTTCATTATGTTATCTCGACATCCGATAACCTGAGAAATGTTACATATTCCCTCTCGAATGAGGTCCTGCGCGTTACCAGTCCAAACGTCTGTACCGTGGGAAAGTCCCGAAATCTGCAAAAGGTCGGAAAAAGACTGCGGCTTCGCTTCTTCGAGCATTCGGATAGCAAATCTCGTACCGAATTCGGGAAGACCGTACGTGCCGAGAGTAGAGCCGATTTCTTCGGGGTCAACGCCTATCGGCTTTGTAGAAAGGAACAACTCGTATATTTCACGGTCGTTCATATTGACGTCCATAACCGAAGTATTGGTATATCTCTCAAGCATTTTGTACTTGGTCGGAATATCGTGTCCAAGTTCGTCGAGTTTCAGTATCGTATCGTGCAGATACGAGAACTGGAAGTGCGTGGTTATGATATCGGAGTTCGGGTCATCGGCAGGGTGCTGTACGGGGGTAAAGTCATAGACTTCCTTATCACGCGGAATAACGATAATCCCGCCCGGGTGCTGACCTGTCGTACGTTTTACGCCTGCGCAATGTGTGATTATGTTGGAAATTTCCGCTTTCGGAAGTTTTATATTTCTTTCTTCTATGTATTTTGCAACGTAGCCGTATGCGGTCTTGTCCGCAAGTGTGCCTATCGTTCCTGCACGGAACACGTTTCCCTCACCGAAGAGTTCTTCTGTGTACTTATGAACTCTTCCCTGCACGTCGCCCGAAAAGTTAAGGTCTATATCGGGGGACTTGTCGCCCTTGAAACCAAGGAACGTAGCAAAGGGGATATCGTGACCGTCTGCGTAGAGGGGCCCTCCGCACACAGGGCAATTCTTCTGCGGCAAGTCAAAGCCTGATCCATACTCTTTCGGCACGTCGAAGTCGGAATATTTACACTTCGTGCAACGGTAATGAGGCGGCAAGGGGTTAACCTCGGAGATACCTGCCATCGTCGCAACGAATGAAGAACCAACAGAGCCGCGAGAGCCGACAAGGTAGCCGAGGCTTTCGCTATACGAAACGAGTTTCTGCGCTATCATATACAAAACGGCGAAACCGTTCGAAATGATAGAATTGAGTTCTATGTCAAGTCGTTCCGATACCTCTGGCGGCAAATCTTCGCCGTACCAGTCGTGCGCTCTCTGCCAACACATAGAGCGAAGGTCTTCTTCCGCGCCTTCCATTTGAGGCGTATATACACCGTCGGGAATGGGGAGAATGCTCTCTGCCATATCGGCAATCTTGTTCGTGTTTTCAACGACTACTTCGTACGCGAGTTCTTCACCGAGGTAGGCAAATTCCGCGAGCATTTCGTCTGTTGTACGGAGATATATACCCGTGTCTTTGTCCGCGTCCTTGAATTTCATACCTGCGAGCAATATTTTTCTGTATATCTCGTCGGTCTTTTCCATAAAGTGCGCGTCACAGGTAGCAACTGTCGGCTTTCCGTACTTTTTGCCGAGTTCTATTATTCTTCTGTTAATTCTTTTAAGTTCCTCTTCGTCTGCAACGTCGCCCTCGTCGATTAAGAAACGGTTGTTGCAAAGGGGCTGTATTTCAAGGAAGTCGTAGAACTTTATCATTTCTTCAAGTTCGTTTTCGGGTCTGTTTTTGAGCAATGCCTGATAAAGTTCGCCCTGCTCGCACGCAGAGCCTATGATAAGTCCTTCTCTGTGCTGATTTATAAGGCTCTTAGGCATTCTCGGACGGCGGCGGAAGTATTGCAGATAACTTGCCGAAACGAGTTTGTAGAGGTTTTTAAGTCCTTCGAGGTTTTTCGCTATAATTATAAGGTGATTGGGATACAAAACGAGCGGATCGGATTTTTCACCCATTGCCGTCGTAAGTTGCGTAAAGTCGTTTACACCCTCACTTTTAAGGTCGCGTATCATACAGAAAAAGATTGCGGCAAGCATCGCGGCATCGTCGCACGCACGGTGATGGTTAAATCCGCCGAGTTCATAGTGCGCGGCAAGTGTGTCGAGCGTATGTTTTTTGAGTGTGGTGTTGAGGTATCTTGATAGCGCTACCGTATCGAGATAGGAATTCTTGAACTCATAACCGCACTGCTCTGAAAATACGCGTATAAATCCCGTATCAAATCCCGCGTTGTGCGCGATAAGAAGTCTGTCGCCTACAAAGTCAAGGAATTGACGGAGGGCGACGTCGACTTTCGGCGCGTCTTTTACCATTTCGTCCGTTATGCCGGTAAGTTCGGTTATCTTTTCGGGAATATGCACTTCGGGGTTGACGAAGGTGTTGAACTCTTCAATTACCTCGCCTTTTTTGATTTTAACCGCGCCTATTTCGGTTATTTTACAAGTTGCGCTCGAAAGGCCTGTGGTTTCTATATCGAAGACTACCATTTCGTCATCAAACGAAAAGTCGGTGCTTCCGTAAAGAGCGCGAGAGGTATCGTCTACATAGTATGCTTCTATACCGTACAGTACTTTGAGTTCGGGATAGTTCTTTCTCGCTTCTTTCATTATTTCGGGAAACGCCTGAACGTTTCCGTGGTCGGTTATGGCGATGGCGGGCCACTGCCAACGCTTTGCTGTCGCTATTAGTTCATCGGGGCGGATAAGCGCGTCCATACTCGACATATTGGTATGGAGATGAAGTTCAACGCGCTTGCGCTCTGCTTCGTCCTTGCGGAGTACGCGCTTTGCCGTATATATCGAACGGGGGGCGCAAACGAGTTCGCCGTCGAACTTGTCTATGTGCGTTCTTCCGACGAGGGCTATCGTTTTTCCTACCTTGAGTGAGCCCATCCAGCCTGCCTCTTCAACGGGGCAGGATTTTTTTACATATATTGAGGAAGTGCCGTCGGAGATACCCATTCTGAGCGTCATTCTGTCACCTGCACGGCTTTCCTTTTTCTCATATTCAAATATGTCACCGAAGAATACGACTCTGCCGTTTGGTTCTTGTATACTTGCTATCGTATTCGGGTTCGTTATCTCTACTTCGTCACCGTGAATAAATTCGCTTCCCTCAAGGGTGTAGGTATTCTTGCCGAGGTTGTATGTATTTTCGGAAACTTGTCCTACTTCGCCGATGGGGGTGTTGCCGAGTGAGGCGTGTTGTTCGGGTTTTACTTCGCTCTCTTTTGCATAGTTTGCGCCTTCCGAGCCTCTCGCCGCGCGTGCGCGCGCCGCGTATTCACGTGCAAGTCTGTCCGCGGATGCTTCAATTTCTTTCACTCTTGCGAGTGTTTTTTCGCGTGCGTTTTCGGTTTCTTTTATTTCTATTGAATAAGTAGTACCGTATCTGTATCGTATTATATTGCTTATTATATCCGTAATATCCGAGGAAGTAACGAGGCTGATACCTCCTTGAAGAAACGGTATTTTTATTTCTATTGTGTGTTTTTCTTCGTCTATGGTTATTTCCGCATCGTCAAAAAATCCGTGAGTTATTGCGCCTACGCGTGATGCCTCGTCAAATATTTCGTCCATTCTTTCAACTGTGAAATCTGCAGGGGGATAATGCGGTAATATGCGGAATGAACACGCGTTGTAAAACACGCGAAGTTCATCTTCGATAGAGTGAAGGAGCTTCTGGTCGTTGTGACTTGGGAAATCAAGTTCTACCTCTACACGATAGGGCTCGCGTGTAATTCTTACGCGAGTGTTTTCCGCTTTCTCAAGCAATGCCTTCTTTTCTCTGTCGGGGAGATATTTTTTGAATATCTCAAAAAAACTCTTTCCTTCTGACATTTCTTACATCCTTTTAATTTCTTCTATCAATTCGTCTACTATTTTTTCTGCTTTTATTTTTCTTATTATCTCGCCTTTTTTGAAAAGTACCGCTTCACCGACACCGCCCGCGATACCGATGTCCGCCTCGCGTGCTTCGCCGGGACCGTTTACGACACAGCCCATAAAGGCTATTTTTATCTGTTTTTTACGAAGTCCTGTTTCGTCAAGTGCGCGCTCAAACTCGGAAAGGAGAGGAATAAGGTCTATTTTCGTCCTTCCGCAAGTGGGACATGAAACGATGTCCGCGCCTTTGTCTTTTAGCATATCGAGCGACGCGAGTATATCTCTTGCCGCTTTTATCTCACATACGGGGTCTGCGGTGAGCGATACGCGTATTGTGTCACCTATTCCCGATGAAAGAAGCGCACCTATGCCGACGGCACTTTTCACTGTGCCGGAATTAAGTCCGCCTGCCTCGGTAACGCCAAGATGAAGGGGGCAATCGGTCTTCTGCGCGAGTATTCTGTTTGCGCTTATCATATCCCATACGCCCGATGCTTTTACTGAAACCGCAATATCGGTAAAGTCAAACTTTTCAAGCAATGAGATATTGTAAATCGCGTTTTCTGCAAGTGCTTCGGGGGTGGGCGCACCGTAACGCGCGAGAATGTGTTTTTCAAGTGAGCCGCTATTTACGCCTATACGTATGGGAAGACCTTTTTCGCGGCAAGCGTTTGCCACCGCTTTTATTCTGTCTTCGTCGCCTATGTTACCCGGATTTATGCGTATTTTATCCGCGCCTGCCGCGACGCATTCGAGTGCGATGCGGTAATCGAAGTGAATATCCGC
>JAZOLR010000119.1:0-2533 GCA_045653255.1 Eubacteriales bacterium
TTTCCCTAGTTGTAGCGCCATTTATATGGCTCACCGACCGCGGTCGTGTATTTTATAACGGAGACCGCCTCGGCAGAAAAGGAAAAGTATTCAAAATGTATAAGTTCCGTTCTATGAAGGTCAACTCTCCGAATCTTCGCAATGCAGACGGTTCTACATACAATGGCGACGACGACCCGCGAGTAACGAAAATAGGTCGCATTATGAGAAAAACAAGTATAGACGAACTCCCCCAGTTTTTAAACGTGCTCTTGGGTGATATGAGCCTTATCGGACCTCGTGCCCACCTCACAACAAGTTATAAAGGCTACGACCTTCTCGACGAGCCACGTAAACGCCGCCTTGACGTACGCCCGGGTATCACTGGATACAACCAAGCATATTTCCGTAATTCCGTAACGAGTGCGGAAAAAATGAAAAATGACGTCTACTACGTCGAAAATCTCTCTTTCGCCCTTGACGTGAAAGTTTTCTTCGTTACTGTATTTTCGGTGTTGAAACGCAAAAATATCTACGTTAAAGCGGATGCTCCCGTGAATGCATCTCCCGCAACTGAGGAAAAGACCGAAGAAACCGTAAAGGCGGGCGAACAATGAAAAAAGTTTTAATAATCGGAGCGTCTATTTTGCAACTCCCCGCGATAAAAAAAGCGAAGGAACTCGGTTATTATGTCGGCGTTATAGACTATAACCCGAATGCAATAGGCGTGCCGTATGCAGATGAATTTTTCTGCGTCAGTACGATAGATATAGACGGTGTGGTGAAAACCGCACGCGAGTTTGACCCCGACGGCATAATGACACTCGCGACGGATATGCCTATGCGTTCAATAGCCGCCGCTTGCGAAGAACTTGGACTTTCGGGAATTTCCCGCGAGACTGCGTTGAAGGCAACCGATAAAGGCGAAATGATAAAAGCCTTTGAAGAAAACAGAGTTGAACATCCGTGGTACTACATAGTAAAAGACAAATCCGAACTTGAAAAAGTTATGGACAAGATAACTTTCCCCTGCATAAGTAAACCGACAGACAATTCGGGAAGCAGAGGAGTTATGCTTATCAACAACCGCGAAGAACTTATTTCATCGGTTGATTACAGTTCAAGCAACGGACGTAGCGGTAGTGTTATTGTTGAAGAATACCTCAGCGGAAACGAGGTTAGCGTTGAAATAATGACGCTCAACGGCACACCGCACGTGCTTCAGGTTACGGACAAACTTACGACAGGCGCGCCTCACTTCGTTGAAATGGGACATAGCCAGCCGTCATCATTGCCGAGTGCATCGGTCGAGGCTATAAAAGACCTCGCAAAAAGAGCGGTAAAAGCAGTAGGTGTCAAAAATGGCCCTGCCCACGTCGAGATAATGTTGACGGAAAACGGCCCGAGAATGATAGAACTCGGCGCAAGAATGGGCGGTGATTGCATCACAACTCACCTTGTCCCTTTGTCAACGGGAATTGATATGGTGGAAAATACCATAAAACTCGCCTGCAACGAGAAAACCGACATAGAACCCAAACTCAATTGCGCAAGCGCAATAAGATTTTTCCATGCCCCCTGCGGCATAATAAGGGAAATAAAAGGCGTAGAAGAAGCGAAAAACATCGCAGGCGTAAAGGAAATATCCTTTACAAAAGGCGTCTGCGACACTGTCTGTGAAATAGGAAGCAGTACCGACCGCATCGGCTTTGTCATCGCACAAGCAGACACCCCCGCCACCGCCATCGCAATATGCGAAAAAGCGCTCAAAACCGTAAAAATAATGGTTGAATGATATTTGTTTTTTGAAAAAGGTGATTTTATGAATAACTTGCAAGGAAAAAGATTGTTGGTTTTAGGCGGGACGTCTGCTACTTACGATCTCGTGAAAAATGCAAAATCAATGGGAATTTACACCATAGTAACGGATGATAATCCCAATCGTGTGACAAAGGAAATTGCAGACGATAAGGCTTTGGTGAGTACAACGGATATTGATGGATTGATTGCGTTGGCAAAAGAAAAGAAGGTTGACGGGGCTTTTTGCGGCCCAAGCGAATTTAACATCAGAAATCTTATACAGTTCTGTGAAAAAGCAGGCTTGCCGTGCTATGCCCCAAGTGAGGCTTGGGAAAATTGTGCAAATAAAGATGTTTTCAAACAGTTTTGCCGTCAGTACGACGTCGATTGCACACCTGAGTATGACATTAATTTAGATACTACACCCGAAGAACTTGAAAAAATACCATACCCCATAATAATTAAACCCGTTGACGGTTGTAGTTCTGCCGGTATATCTGTTTGTCAAGAATCCCATCAAGTGCCTGAAGCTTTGAAAAAGGCTTATGCTGCATCTAAATCTAAAAGAATTATAGCCGAGAAATATATTGAAAATGGCGGTGAAATTTTCAGCGTTAGGTATATGCTACAGGATGGAGACGCGTATCCGTATTTTATGATGGATACATATGTAGCAGACCCTATACATAGAACTAGTCTTATCAGCGGTTATACACATGCTCCATCAAAGTATGCTGATTATTATAAGAAAAAT
>JAZOLR010000120.1:0-2614 GCA_045653255.1 Eubacteriales bacterium
ACGTACAAAATGGTATACACCAAGGCAGAGTAATAAAAAATCTAATTCAATTAAATCAAGTCATTTTAAATTCAATCAAGTCAAACTTAATTTAGTAAAGCCAAATTAAACCCAAAATCAAAACGGCACTTGCGGTGTAAATCGCAAGTTCCGTTTTATAATATTAAAGAAAAATTCAAGTAATAAGATTAACTTTTACAGTAATCAAATTCCTATTTATCGTTCTTCTCGGAAATAGGGAAGACCGAGTGAAGCAGGCGGTTGGTCCTCTCTTCGTTTTCTTACACTCGTAAATATGAGAACTACGATAGTTACGATGTAAGGAAGCATCTTGAATATTTCCTGCATTCCCATATTGAGACCGGGAATGAACAAATACGCAATGTAAAGTCCGCCGAAAAGTATCGAGCCGAGTATGCCGAAATCGGGTTTCCATATAGAGAATATAACGAGCGCAACAGCGAGCCATCCGCGTTCAATTATAGGTGAACTGTTTGACCATCCGCCGTTCATATATACCATTACGTAGTAGAAACCGCCAAGACCTGCAATTGCGCTTCCTATTATTGTGGAAAGGTACTTATACTTCGTTACGTTAATACCTGCCGCATCTGCCGTCGCAGGATTTTCACCAACTGCGCGGAGAGAAAGTCCAACTTCTGTGCGCTTGAATACAATCGCCGTAAGTATTGGAATGAGTATGCAAACGTAGGTCAAAAATCCGTAATCAAGGAACAATTCACCGAACCAGCCGAGTTTGTCTGCAAAAGGCAAGGTGGCGCAAAAATACTTGCTTGTTGCAGTAACCGAAATAGAAGCAACGTCACTGTTTGTAAGTTTTATGAGCGAACCACCGAAAAAGTCGCCGATACCCGTACCGAAAATAGTAAGTGCAAGACCGGTTACGTTTTGATTTGCGCGGAGTGTAACTGTAAGGAAACTGTAAATAAGACCCATAAGCATTGAGCAAATCAAGGAGCAGAGAAGCGGAATCATTATAGCGAGGAAGGGATTTATCTTGGATATATCCGAAAGCGACTGCTCATAAAAGAACGCGCTTGCTATACCGCTTATACCGCCAACGCACATAATACCGGGGATACCAAGATTAAGGCTTCCCGATTTTTCTGTGATTATCTCACCGGTTGAACCGAACAACAGAGGAATAGCCTGAACAATTGCTCTGTGAATAAACATGAACATTATTTGCTTTCCTCCTTTTTGCTATGTCTGAAATTGAGTTTGTACGAAATAAAGAATTCGCAACCGATTATGAAGAAGAGAATTATACCCGTCAGTATTTCCGAGAATGCAGGATTGAGACTGAAGTCCGTACTTATCTGTCCTGCGCCTTTGTCAAGGAATACGAGTATAAATGACGTTAGTATCATTGATAGCGGATTAAACTTGGCAAGCCACGAAACCATTATCGCCGTAAATCCTCGGTTGTCTACTATGTCGGTGTTTATTGTATGGTTGTTACCGCCTGCAATTAGAAGCATGCCGATAAGACCGCATATAAGTCCCGACAAAGCCATCGTTCTTATTATAACCTTTTGTACGTTGATACCTATATATCTCGCAGTATTCTCACTCTCACCGACAACGGATATTTCATATCCATGCTTACTGTATTTAAGATAAACGTAAATAAGAGCAAGAGTGACGAGAATAATTATAATGTTTAAAATATAATTTTTGCCGAGGAAACTGTCTCCTCCAAGAGAGGGAAGCCAACCTGCTTTTGTACTGCGGTTGATAATACCGACAGTTCCTGAACCTTTCGGTTTTTCCCACTTGGTAATAAAGAACTTAACAAGTTGTATCGCAACGTAGTTCATCATAAGTGTGAAAAGTGTCTCGTTCGTTCCCCATTTCGCCTTAAATATAGCGGGAAGAACCGCCCATATCGCACCTGCAAGCAAGCAGGAAGCAAGAAGAACAACGTAATATATCGGAGAGGGAAGTTTGCCGCCGAGATAAATCATACAAGCAGCCGCCGCAAGACCGCCGACAAGAACTTGTCCGTTTGCGCCAATGTTCCAGAAACGCATCTTAAATGCAGGAGTAATTGCAAGCGAAACACCGAGCAAAATGCATACGTCGTTTAAAAGTATCCAAATTTTTCGATTCCAACTGTTAGCATTACCGAAAGCACCTTTGAACATTGCTTGGAATACGTAAAAAGGATTTTCGCCCGTCAAAACTACGGTAACGATAGCACAGACTACAAACGCAGCCAAAATAGCACCGATTCTTATTGCCCAACTTTCCCACATGGGAACTGCATCGCGCTTTGTAATGTGGAACAAAGGCTCGTGTATCACTTTGGTGTCATTAGCCATTTGCATTATCCTCCTTTTCACTGTCGTTTTGAGTTTCGTCGTCGAGAGATATCTTTGCGTCGTGTATCTTCGTCATCAAAAGCCCGATTTCTTCTTTCTTTGCAGTCTTTCCGTCTACAATGCCCGATACTTGACCGCCACATATTACCATAATTCTGTCGCAAAGTTCGATAAGTACATCAAGGTCCTCACCTACGAATATTACCGCAACTCCGCTTTCTTTCTGTTTTGTGAGAAGGTTATATATAGTATATGATGAGTTGATGTCA
>JAZOLR010000121.1:0-16904 GCA_045653255.1 Eubacteriales bacterium
TCAACCTGATAAGAGAAGTTTACAGTTTCGCTCGGTATATGCATTCCCGTCTTTCAGTCACGAACGTATATAGTGAAAGTAACGCTATCACCTAACGTGTAGGTGTGGGGGTCTTTGTCGGTAACAACGTCAAATTGGATATCCGCACTGCTTTCGTCAATTTCGTGAAGCGAGTCACGCACCTCAACGCCGTGGACGTCGGAATAATCATCAAGCAGATTGTTTATCAAGGTACACAAATCAAGTGCTTTTTCACCGTTTGTCGCTTTGCCCGCTGCCTCGTAATACTTGAGTTTACGAGCGAGAAGGGGGTCTCTCTCTGCGCGAAGAACTACGGTGTATATAAGTTCAAGTTGAGAGATCGGTATATTGATTACGCCGTCGGCAGCCTGTTCAACTGCCTTTTCGTAGTAGCCGTAGTATGCTTTTACGTCGTCGGTATAACCAACTGTATCGATTACGTTCTTTATGGTATCGGCGTCAACGCGGTCTTCTGCGTCGTACATAAACGTGGTAGAAAGTTCGTAGATAGATATGCTTTCCTCAAAAAGTCCGCTATCGCAATTGTAGTAGGTTATATAGTCTACACCGTCTTTGCTCGCGATAAGATATCCACGATAGATACAGTCGAGAGTGTACATATCGTATGTCTGCGAACTTGCTTTCTGGTAGGTTATAGTATAAACGAACATAGGATTATCAGAGCCTGCGTCAATTATATTTCCTACTGCCGCTCCGTTTTTATAAACTGCGGATGCGAGCATCTGCATACCTGCCGCAACGAAGCCGTCGCCTTTTTTCGTCACTTTGAGGTCGTCAACAAGTCTTCCCTCGTTTGCAATCGCCATTATAACGCCAATTTCAACGGAATAGCCGTCCTTTTCAAGTTCGGTTATTATATCTGCGTCATAAGTGAATGCGGCTCTTATACCGGGGAAAGACGTAAGCCGAGCCTGATAACCGAGGAATTCTACTATGTTTTCAGTACCTTCAAGTGTCGGTTCTTCGGGTGCATATTTTGCAATAATTGCCTCAAGTTCTGCCGCCGCGGTGTCATTTGACTTCTCGCGTGTGAGGTTTATCGAATATGCTTCCTTCATTATGCTCTTCTTCGCTTCTTCGTCAAGCGAGAGAATATATTCTATTCTTCCTATGTCTATCGCATAGAATTTTGCAATATCTATAAGGTTATTGTGGTCTACTTCATCTTCTGTGAGAACGTAGTTGTAAATACGGATAGCAAACACGTTTGCATCGTCCGAGCCGGGCGAAAATCTACCCATATTGTCATTATTTTTCCAGACTGCATCAATTTCCTTGTGTACGCCGTTTACAAAGCCGTGAACCTTCATCGTGTCGCCTGGCGCACTTACTCCCGTTTTGTCAAACGCTACCGTATAGGAGTTTACGTCCTTCGTATAGACGTTATCAAAAGTCAAAGAAGAAGAAAATGCTATATAGTTAGAGTTTTCACTCCAAATACCCAAAGTGCCGTTACTGTCAGAAAATCCTATACGTGCGCCCATATACACGATAAGGTTGTTCTTGAGCGAATCTGCGCGCTGAGCGATAATCTGCACGGTATAGCCGTTTGCACAGTCGTCGTAATTGGTATCGCGCGCATTCTTGATAGCATTATCGAAATACAAGAGCGAGTTTCTGCCCGTATGAACGTAGCCGTCACCCCAGGATGAAGGATATACCAAATTGTTGGTAGATGCATAAACCTTAACGCCTTCGCTTGCAGATGGCGGAATTACGTCTGATGCAAAGCCGTAATGTCCGACTGCGGTGTTTGCGTCCTTATTCAAGACGTTGAGCACCTTGTAAGACGGAGAATAACTGAAATCGTAGGTTTCAAAATTGAGCGTTCCGTCTGCAGAAATGCTGTCCTTTCCTGCTTTTGCCGCTTCAACGAAGTCTTCCTTCGTGAGCAAGTCGGTATAAGTAACTTCTCCGTAAAGGAGTTTTACTTGTTTCAAGGTTTTGTTTTTGGTGTCAAAGAGGCAATACGTACCGTCTGCAAGTCCCTCAAGGCTTGTAACTACCTTGTGACTACCGCCAAAGGGTGATTTGCTATTGACTGCAGCATACCAGGGTGCTTTTATGGGTGCTGTAAGACCCGAAAGTGCATTAGGGGCGTATGTATATACAGTATACGGCTCAAAGTTTGATGATGCCGCACCGAATCTGCTATATGCGTTTACCGAAATATCGTTAGCATTAGCCTCATTCGAGTATGTCAAGGGAGCATCGGTCGACCTTGCTCTGAAGAAGTCGACTATGAGAGTCGTTCTTTCGAAAGTTTCCGTCTCTTTGTTGTATCCAACATAAAGTTCGTCATATTTTGACCAGTCTACGATACTTTCATATACCGCGGTGACGGTCATATCTGACTTGACTTCGTAGAATAATTTATCCCAACCGACGAAGTTGTAGCCTTCCTGCGAGGGATTTTCGGGTGCTTGTGCGCTCTTGCCGTATTCTACTGTTTGAGTTGAAAGGAGTGTGCCGTTGTAGTCAACGAATTTTACGGTAAACGTAGCGACCTTATACTGCGCGGTCACGGTAAGGTCTGTCTTTATTGCCGTAAGTTCTTTATCCCAACCTATAAAGGTATATCCCTCTCGTGTGGGGTTTGCGGGTACTTGTGCGTTTTCTCCGTATTCTACTGTCTTCGTTGATATAACAGAACCGTCATAGTCAACGAATGTTACGCTATATGTATTTATCTTATACTGTGCGGTAACTGTCGTATCTGCGGTTATATTTGAGAAATCCTTATCCCAACCTATAAAGGTATATCCCTCTCGTGTGGGGTTTTCGGGTGCTATAGCGGCATTTCCGTATTCTACTGTCTCGGTAGAAATAACAGAGCCGTCATAGTTTACAAATGTTACAGTATATGTGTTTATCTTATACTGTGCCGTTACTGTCATATTTTCGGTTACGTAAGAAAAGTCCTTATCCCAACCTATAAAGGTGTACCCCTCTCTTGCAGGGGTTTCGGGCGCTACTGCCGCATTGCCGAATTCTATCGCTTTCGCAAAAAGGACTGTGCCGTCATAGTCAACGAAAGTGACGGTAAAAGCATTTGCAAGATATTGTGCGGTAACTGTCGTATCTGCGGTTATATTGGTAAATTCCTTATCCCAACCGTTGAATGCATATCCCTCGCGGGAAGGTATTGCAGGGCTTATTGCATCTGCGCCGTATTCTACTGTCTGTGCAGAAATGACAGAACCGTCATAGTCAACGAATGTTACGCTATATGTATTTATCTTATACTGTGCGGTAACTGTTGTATCTGCGGTTATATTTGAGAAATCCTTATCCCAACCTATAAAGGTGTAACCCTCGCGTGTGGGAGTTTCGGGTGCTACTGCCGCGCTTCCCTCTTCTACTGTAGAAGAAGAAACAACGTCGCCGTTGTAGTCTACAAAGGTAACTGTATATTCTTTAAGTCCGACAATTTCGTCAAGTTTCGCTTGTGCTTCTTCTTTTGTGATTCTTGTGAACTGAACGTTTGCAAAAGCGGTATATACTTGTGCTTTTTTGTCACTTTCAAGGAACTGAGAAACATCAAGTTTGTGCCACTTCGCTATATCGGCAAAGTTGTTCTGATTTACCTCTGCTTCGGAAAGTATAAAGTTGTAAACACGAATAGCGTAGACGTTTGCTTCGTCGTTGACAGGGAATCTTCCGAGGTTGTCATTCTTTTTCCAAGTGGCATCCGTCGTCTGCTTATGAACTCCGTTGACGTAGGCGTGGATAGTCATAGGATCGCCTGCAACGTTGGTAACGGAAGATCTGTCGAATGCTATAGTATACGAGTTTACGTTGAGTGTGGAAGAGTTTTCAAACGACAATCCGGTAAATGATGCATAAGTTCCGTTTTCGTTATAAATACTGATAGCGCCGTTTGAATCCGAAAAACCTACGCGGACACCGAGTTGAAAATTCATATTTTTACTCACGTTTCCGACACGTTGGAGAACAAACTGTACAGTATAACCGTTCGGGCAATCATCGTATTTGGTATCGCGTGCATTTTTAATAGCATTGTCAAAATACAAAAGCGAGTTACGACCCGTGCAAACGTATCCGTCACCCAAGGGCGAAGCGAATATTATGTTGTTGGTCGTGCCGTAAACCCTTACACCTTCGTTTGATGCATAGAGTTTGTCGGTAAAACCGTAGAATTCGCATGCAGCGCCTGCGCCTTTTGTAAACACGTTGAGAATCTCGTATGATTTTGACCAACTGAAATCGTACGATTCAAAGTTAAGTGTACCGTCAGATGCAATACTTGCTTTTCCCGCCTTTGCCGCCTCGACGAGTTGAGCATTGGAAAGAATAACGGTGAAGGATGCAACACTACCGCCGCTTATTACCACTTCTTTTATACTCTTGTCTGCCGAGTCAAATATGCAATGAGTACCGTCTGCGAGTCCATCTATACCGTTATTTACCTTGCTACTGCCGCCAAACGCGCTATTCTGCTTGGTTACTTCACGGTACCAAGGTGTTTTAATAGGCGCGGTCAGACCTGAAATTTTGGTAGTATAGTTTCCGTATTTGGTTGAGTAAATTATGTACGGTTCTAAGTTTGCTCCAAATCTGCTTCCAGCGTCAACTGCAGGATTGTTGGCGTTTGCCTCGTTAGAGTAAAGCAATACGTCAGTAGATTTTGCAGAGAAAAAGTCGACGATAAGTGACGTTCTGTCAAAACCTCCCGTTTCTGCATTGTAACCGACGTAGAGCGTATTGTAATCAAACTCCGTTTGCTCTGACTGTGCGTCAATCGGTTGTACGACGTTTTTTTCTGCTTCTTCTGCAAACGCAGAAAATGTGAGCATAGGCACGGACGTTACAACCATAATAATTGCGAGCAACAAACTCAAAATGCGTGTTTTCATAGTTTTTCTCCTTTTGATAGTAGGTAGTTTGAAATTTTATTCTATGTTATATAATATTTCCATATTATCATCTTCATAATAACATATTTTTTATCAAAAAACTTAACAAAAAGCCTTTATTTTTGTCAAAATTTATGATATAATTATAACACAAATATACTGCAACAGAGGTAAAACGCATGAAACCCAATATGGATCAGACCAAACCTAACGTATATTATGAATATTACCGAAGCGGAAAGGAAGGCTTCGATTTAACGTCCGGCGATATTGAGTACCGTGCGCATTTTCATCAAAACATTGAAATATGCGTTCTTATCTCGGGAGAACGACACATAAGCATCGGAGAAAGACAAATACTCGCAAAAGCGCCTTCCGTCATTTTCGTAGACAGTTTTGTAGTACACTCATACGGAAAGGGTGAGGGCAACCACTACGCGTTCGTAATTCCAAACGAAATGTTAGCAGAATTCAATCAAATGCGGCGCGCAAGAATTTTTGCCGAGGAATACATACAAAGCGAAGAACTCGTGCAGGACTTCGTAAAAATTCAAAACGATTACTTACAAAACAAGGCGTACGACGGTGATTACCATTTATTCGTAGCGGCAAATCTTATACTGCTGCACATCTTGAAATACGTTCCGCTTGTAGAATCGCGTGAAGAAAATGACAGCGATCTTATAAACAGAATATTGACCTATATCCAACATTCATACAGAGAAAATATAACGCTTAAATCGGTTGCGCGTGAACTTGGATATGCAGAGGGGCACTTGTCGCGAGTTTTCCACCAATACGTTAACGAGAGTTTCCCTTCATACGTCAATCGCTTACGCTTGGAATACGTAAAAAACCGACTCGACTCGGGTGAAAATATAACTAATCTTATTTTCGACGCAGGTTTTCGCAACGCGCAGACGTATTACCGTGCGAAAAAGCAGTTGAAATAGGCCATCTTTCGACGCAACTTAAAGAGTTGTCATGCTATAACTTCGTTCAAGAATATTCTTATTGCAAACGAAAGATAAAGGAAAAGCACTCGGCTAAAAAGTCGAGTGCTTTTTATGTATTTTTAGTGTTGTTTTGCGAATTCGTCGAGGTTGATTACTCTGCTTTCAAGACGGGAAACTTCTGCCGCAAAACTGAGAAGATGATTGAGGTAAGAAGTTCTCGCAGTGGAGATAGAAAATCCTGTGTATGCATCGTTGAATTCTTCGTAGATTGCCTCTATTATACCGCCGTCTCCGCCGCCGTGACCTGATGCGATACCGATACCGTTTGCATCTTCAATTCTCGAAACGTCGATTTCTTCGGTTACAAGATTTCTAAATCCTGACTTGTGCTTTTCAAATTCTGTAATAGAGATAATATCGTTTTTGCTGCTTACTTCAACCATACCCTTTGTGCAGAACAACTTGAATATTCTTCCTGCGCCGTCGGGGGTAAGGCCTGTCATTGTAAACGAAACGGTTGCTCCGCCGTCAAATTCCATATTAACAACCTGATGGTCAACTACGTTGTTGTCGCAATCGAATACGCATCTTCCGTAAGTTGTAGTACGAAGCATATTTTCAATATCTTCTTCCGTAGGATTATCCATTTCAGTTGCCGCATTTCTAAACCACGTGCCACCCATTGCCAAAGGTCTCTGATAGAGTTTCGCTGTATCGTAGGGGCAGTTTTCTGCGTGGGGACATCCTTCGATACATCTCTCGGGTGCGCCCTCGGGTTTGTTCTCTTTTCTGAAGAATGAAAGTGAACCAAAGGACTGTACTTTTTTACATTCCTTGCCGACAAGCCACTGTATAGCGTCGAGGTCGTGGCAACTCTTCGCGAGTATCATTTCGCTGCTTTCTTCCTTGTTTCTCCAGTGTCCGCGAACGAAACTGTGAGACTGATGCTTGTTACCAACGGATTCAAGCCATTCAACAGATACAACTTCACCAACTCTGCCCGACAAAAGTATATTTTTTACCGCTTTGAAAAGTTTTGTGTAACGCAAAACGTGACATACAACAACTTTTCTGCCGTATTTTTCTGCCTGCTCGGATATAAGTCTGCACTCTTCGGGAGTGGGAGCCATAGGTTTTTCAAGCAAAAGGTCATAACCGAGTTCAAGAGCCTTCATTGCAGGTTCAAAGTGCATTGCATCCTGCGTAGCAATTATAGCAAAGTCTGCAAACTTCGGACGGTCGAGAATTTGTTCCCAACTTTCGTAGCAGTTTTCTTCACTTACGTCAAACCATTTTTTTACTTTTTCGTTTCTTTCCTTTATAGGCTCTGCGACACCGACAATCTGGAATTTTTCAGGGGCTTCTTTCATCAAATTACAATATCCTGCACCGCGCATACCTGCGCCTATAACTATACCTGTTAACTTTTTCATAGCGATAACCTCCATATAAGTTTTCCTTATTAGCATATATTATACATCATTTACCAAAGAAAGTAAATACTTTTTTTATTCAATATTGGACATTTTTTAGGGTAGTTATTCGATTTTAGCCACCTATCAAGGTTATTGCCAACCCCGTAAGGTATGCGCCGAGTGATGCACCGAGAGCAACGACCAAAAGCGAGCGTTTACACAACGCAAGAAGTATTGCTACAAAGAGACCGACCGACGCGGTGACAACACTTCCCGTAGATGAAAACACGTCGGGAATAACCATTGCGCTAAGCACTGCAAAAGGAAGATAATGCAACACGCTTCGCAAAAACTGCGATTTTATCTTTTTGCGAAAGAATGCAAGGGGTATCATTCTTATAAGATAAGTAACCCCTGCCATAACCAATATATAAAGGCAAATTCTCAAGGTTATGTTCATTTTTCGTCCTCCTCTTCAGTTTTGATGGGAAACACGATTGCAGCAATAACCGCAGCGACGATAGCGGCGATTATTATAGCGAATCCCGAAGTTATAAACGACAGAAAAGGCAAGAATGCGATAGCGCAACTTATGGCTATTGCACAGATTGACGCGAGTAAAGTACCTCTGTCTTCCTTTGCAGCAGGGACAACGATAGCGACAAACATACCGTAGATTGCGATACCGAGGGCGGCATTTACCGCAGTGGGAAGAATATTACCCGCTACCGCTCCCAAAAGTGTGCCGAGCGTCCAACCGATGATAGGCAAAATTATAAGTCCGTACATATACTGCGGACGGATAAGACCTTTCTTTGACGATGCGACACCGAAGTTTTCGTCAGTTATTCCAAAGGCGGTAACAAGTCTATGAAAAAAAGTATAGTCGGTATCGAGTTTTTGTGAAAGTGACAAACTCATAAGAAAATATCTTATATTTATTACAAGTTGGGTAAGTGCCATTTCAAAAAGAGGCAGATTATTCGCTATTACTCCAATACCTGCAAGTTGTCCTGCGGACGTCAGATTGGTAAGTGATATTAACACTGCCGCAAGAGGAGAAAGACCGCTTGCCACCGCGCTTATACCAAACCCGAAAGCCACGGACAAATAGCCAAGTGCCGTCGGCACTCCGTCTATAAGCCCTGCCCTGAAGAGCGTTTTGTTCGGAATATTCTTCATTTACCGGTGATTTCCTTTTTCGTTTTATATCTTTTTCAAACATTACTATTTTACCACAAATTAAAAGAAATGGCAACAAAAAACACGCTTTTTCTCAAAAAGCGTGTTTTTTGTTATGGTGTATATCAATCTACGTAGCAAAGTGAAACAGAGTTGTCGAGAATATCGAATTCTGCTATTCCGCTTTCCTTTTCAACCGACAGAATTCTGCCGTCGGAAAGTTTCCAAGTGCCGCCTTTCATACCGAGAATATAGCACTTTTTCGCTTTTGCCTCTTCGGGAATTGTAAACGAAACTTTACAATCAAACTCTTTTCCGCTTTCAGGGAATATTACCGCATTGCCGATAATAGCCGCACCGAGAACACCTTCGTCTTTTATTTCAACGACTTCTCTAAACGGAATGATATTGCTTTCGCCCAAAACGAGTTTCGGCGAGTAGTCTACGTCGGGTGCGATATACATAACGCTAAGTATGCAATCGGTTTTCGCGGGTGTTTTCGGAGACATTTCAATTCTTCCCCAGCCTTCTTCTACGTTGAAGTCGAAGACAAAGCGTTCTCCTGCGAACAACGTGCGTTCATAATCGACACCGTTTGCGTTAAACTGCTTTCCCTCTCCGCCTATCATAGAAAACTCAATATCAGAACCTACCGTTTGAACGTACAGTCGGCTACTGAGGTTTGTTATCATAGCACAATCGCGCTTGCCTGACGGTGTTTTCGTTATCAAGGGGCGCGCTTGCATGTGTAATAGCACCGATTTTTTGTAATTTTCGTCTACTGCGGTAACTCTGTCAAACACGAAAAATGCGAGGGGGTTATCGTCTCTGCCTGTGTGCAAGGAGAACATATATCTCTTGACTTCGCTGACAGTATCGGCATCATACGCATTTGTTATATCACCGCAAAGCAAAGTATAACGGAGATTTCCGTCTTCTATCTTGTGACCGTGGTACAGGACTTTTCCTTGCGAGAATTGAGGCTTTGACTTCCAATCGTCTCCGTCATTCGCTTCATTTGTTACGAGGGCGTCTATTCTCTGTCCGCCGCAGTACTGCCACTTTCCGCAATTTTGCTTGTTGGGGTTAAAGACGAGTATACTGTTGCAGGAAATAGTCTGCTTTGTATAGCCTGTATCTATCGGGTGGTGATAAAGTCCGTAGTGTCCCGATTTCGACGCGAGAATTCCCTTGTGAAATATCTGGAAGTTTCCTGCGTCTTTATGTTCGTGATTTCCCGAATATGCCTCGCCTATTTTCATATAGGTCATTATGGCGTCGGGGTCTGTCCAAGAGGTACGCGCGTACATTGAACCCATAGGAGAGCCGATATACTGTACTATCGGCAGGTCGGAAATAGGCGCGCAAGGAACGTCTACCTTGTTCAAGATAAGATGATGGATAGGGGTATACGACATTGTAAAGAATGTGGAGAAGTTGTTAAGTGCGCGTTTTGCGAATCCTTTCAGTACGGGATTTTCATAGAGATACGCGCCCCAATATGCAGTCATACACAAAGACGCATAACGTGTGCCTTCGTTGTAGTCATCGCCTATTCTGAGCATTTCACCGTCGGGACGTATCATGTGTAAGAAAGTAAGGCAGGTCTGTTCAAAGGATTTTGCATCAAAAAGATGCTTTTTATTATCGTACATTGCGGAAAAGATAATATCGCCGAACAGAAGTGAATTCTCACGCGCAGGACCGTAAGCGCATCCCTGCGGATTTTCGCCCGAACTCATAAAGAGGTTTTGCGCAGGGACGAGTTTGTCTTGAACTATGCTTTGGGTTATATCGTAATATTCGGGATATTCGTCGTAAAGTGCAATTCCCACACTTGCCCACGCGACAAGGAAGATTGTTCCGCTCATGTGTCCGACAAGCAAACTTCCGCCCGTGGGGGGGAAGTCGGAATATTCAAGGAACTTGCAGCATTTTGCCGTCATTCCACAAGCGAAATGGTATTTATCCTCTTTTGAAAGCAAGTCATAGCACCAGTCGTAAATACAGGCAAGAGTACCCATTATACGCATTGAAGTATAATGAGCCATTCCCGACGGCATCTGCGACATATCAAAGGTTTTCATATATGAAAGAGTGCCTGCAACTGCTTCGTAGCCGAAAAGTTCGTCTTTTGTCAATGCGTAACGGAAAGCCTTCGCCACAAGGCAAGTGAGTATATCGGAATCTACTATTCGCATGTGGCTCATGGAATTCGTATCCGTTATATCGCGCACAACTCCGTCGCATTCCGTCTCTGAAAGTTGCATATAAAGTTCGTACGCGTATTTATTTTCTTCGTGTAAAAGTCCTTTTCTTATTTTGCCTAAAGCATTTTCCGTAAAATACAAACGGGGGTGCGTATTTGCGGGCGGGATATGTTTCGGCTTTTTCTCAACTTTGGGAGAAACCAAAAGTTCACCGAAATCCTCATCTGAAAAAGTCGCTATTTTCTCTTTTAATGCTTTTATTTTGAATTCTTTTTCATTTGAATTCATAGGATGTCTCCTTCGCCAAATTAACAAAAATATTTCTTACGCGTGGTAAGTTACGAGTGTATTATATCACTTAAAACACGCGTAAGCAATAAACAAAACAACTATTTTTGATATTTTTCAATCACGCACCGACAAGGCGTGAATACTTCTCTGCGCCCTTTGTAGGCAACCAAGAATAAAGCAATATATCTAAAATAACGATAATGTCGCGAAATGCATACGCAATCAAAGTATACGCCTCTGTCGTATATGCGACAATACATATAGGGACTATGATAATGAAGGGCGCGAACATTGCAACGAGTGTGCTTATGCCCTGCTTTACTGCCATTGTTTCGGAAGTCCAATCAAATTTCGGTAAATATATGTTTACAAAAAGTCCGAACAATGCAACAAATACGCAAAACGCAAGAGCGCCCAAAAGGGCAACTATTCCGTCAAGAATTGTAACGGGCAACACAAATATAGAAATGATAGGCAAAAGTGCCGTAGGAATAACAGTTATAGCAAGTGCCAAGCGAAGTTTCGCGCGAAGTACTTCAAACGGCGGAATAGGCATTGAGTGGGTTATCCATATTATTTTCGCATCTATTGAAACAGAAGGCGCGGTTATAATATTCGTCGAAGAGAGCAACACCGCAAGCAGCATCACGATAGGCGCGATAGGCAAAGTTTCGGGCAAGAATGAAAGGATTTCGCCTATCTCTTTCGCTTTCACGATGACAAACACCGCGGCGGCAACTTGGAATATAACTCCCATAGAAGAATTGAGCATATATCCTGCAGAGGCAAGGTAGTGGGAAAGTTCTTTTTTGAAGAGTGCAAGACCGACACTTCCCTCTCTTATCGCTTCTTTTGTATAGGCTTTCTTTTTCTTCGCACCTGCTTTTTTCGTCGCGAGTTTCACAAAGGACAAAGAAAGTATTGCATAGGCGATAGCGAAAGGCACAAGAGCCATTACCACCGTCAAAATTGCTTCAAGAATATTTCCCGACGCAACCGAATTACCAATCATATAAACAGGATAAATGGGGCTTATTTTTTCGGCTATTTGCGCGCCATTCGTTATAAGTGTGAGGATATAACTCGACATTTTCGAGTACACGTAGAAGTATACCGCGAGGAATGAAAGCGACATAAAAAGCGAAACTGCAGTCTTGTTTCTCACTCTTGAAACCACAAGCGCAATAAGGTATCCGAAAACAGAGGATATTGCAAGTGCAAGGAAAGGAAGCGCGAGTGCAACAAGCAAAAGCGCAACAACGCCGATAGGAGAAAATCCTACGCGCAAGGCATAGATTACGGCGGCAGGGCAGATAACCATTATCTCAAGCACGAAGTTTACAATCAACAAACTTACCATTCGGGAAGCAAGGATATAATGCGAGGGAATGGGCATTGAAAGCAAAAGTTCGTTGTCTTTCGCCTCATACAACTGCGAATAAGTAGCAAAAATGCTAAAAAAGAACATTATACAGAACGAAAACAAGGCGGCAAGTGTGAAATAGAACCAATCTATTTCCATCAGATGAAACGGCTCACAAAGTTCTGAAAAGAATGCTGTAAACATTCCCGTGAAGACGATGAACACGTAAGCAAAGAGAACCGCCATAAGTATGGGCATTGCCTTTGATTTGTTCTTTTTTCTCGCGTTTGAATAAAAAGAGGATAAAAGGCATTGCAACCGTGAGAGAAGGAGTGCTTTAAACATCGTCGTCCTCCAATTCAAGAAATACCTTCTCAAGAGAGGTATTTCCCTTTACCTCGTCCATATTGCCAGAGATGACGAGTTTTCCGTCTTTAATTATTGCTACTTTGTCGCAAAGTTTTTCGGCAACTTCAAGGACGTGGGTGGAAAAGAATATTGCGCCGCCGTTTTCGCAATGTTCACGCATAAGTTCTTTCAATGCGTGAGACGCTTTCGGGTCAAGACCGACGAAGGGCTCATCCATTATAATGAGTTTCGGATTGTGGATAAGTGCGCTTATAATGGCGAGTTTCTGCTTCATTCCGTGGGAATAAGCGGAAATGGGTTGAGTAAGGTCTGATTTTATCGAAAAGAGGGTTGCGAACTTTTCTATGCGCTCTTCTCTTTCCTTTTTGCTGACTCCGTAAACATCGGCAACGAAGTTGAGGTATTTTATACCCGTCATAAAGTCGTATAGGTCGGGGTTGTCGGGAATATACGCCATTATTTTTTTACACGCTATGGGGTCTTTTGCAAGAGAGATGCCGTCGACAAATATCTCACCTTCATCATAAGGGAGAATTCCGCAGGCAGACTTTATAGTCGTCGTTTTACCTGCGCCGTTATGACCGATAAATGCGTAAATTTCACCTTTCTTTATATGCAAGGTGAGATTATCCACAGCGACTTTTTCGCCGTAAGTTTTCGTAAGATTTTCTATTTTAAGCATCTTTTCTCCTATAAAAAAGCCACTAAAATTGCATCAAAAGACTAATTTATGTAATCTTTAGTTTACAAAACGTGGCTTTTATCGTTAATTTTTATTTTTATATTTTTTAGTTTTAATTACGTACCAAGTGATAAACACACCCGTGAATGCCGCTATAAGAACGATACAAACAACGGTACTTACCGTTGCGTTCCCACTGGGAAGACCGTCGGGGAGTTTGTGCACTTGTATTGTACAGGTGTAGCGTTCGTTTCCGCCGTAGGGTATCCAACCGTTCATGTTATACATTTCGTGTTGATATATAACTGTTACAGTAAATTCGCCCTCGCGATACAAGGTAAACGACGCGTTATAGGGTTCATCGTCCCAACTCGTTGTATAGTATCCTGTCCAACTTATCGGCACGTACCGCTCGTCGCCTATTTCGGGAGTTTTGTTGTTCATTCCGGAACCGACTGCGGTGAATTCAAGTCTGTCGCCTATAGCGTAGTGTTTTTCAAGGTCTATGCCAACGACTGTATTCTTTTCGGCAGATACGTTTGAAACAAGTCCGGTTATTTCAATGTTGTGCGCTTCTTCTACGTTTTCAATTGTGTAAAGACCGTTTTCGTCGGGATAAATGAGTTCACCGTTGTCTCTAACGGCAAAATACAAGCCTCTCATATAATCTTCGGACACTTCAATAAAGAAACTGTAGGTCTTTCCGTACTCTACGGGGCTTCCGACAGTGTTTTCATTTACTGTAAATCTATCAGATTTAGAGAAAGTAACGGGGTAACTGTTTGCCACGTATACCGCATTTACCGTCATATCGCTTACAATGAATGAAAAGTCGGTGACGTCCCAATGAGGCGACGTATGGTTATAACCTATTTTCGCAGGAATGTTAGGAATGTCTACAAGAGACTGACCGTAGGCAGTCTCTACTGTTTTAACAACCTCGCCGTCCGCTTTAAAGGTGACGGTGAGCATTCTTCCGTCTTTTACAGCCACTTCAACAAACGGACTTGCTTCATAGCCGGAAGACGCGGCGTATCTAACGTAATAGGTACCGCCCGAAAGTCCATCAACCGTTTTTCCGGTTACGGCTATCCATTCGGTGCTTTCTGCACGTCTGTATTCCATTCGCTCGTTTACACCGTGAATTTTACCGTCTTCAATGCCTTTTACCGTTTCGTCAGTTGCGGTAATGTCGGTCGGGGGATTGTGTGCTTGATATGAAACCGTGACGGTTACTACTATTCCCGTTACCGTCTGGTAGTCAACTGTATTATAAGGGATAAAGTTTACGCTAAATTTGTTTTCGCCTATGTTACCAACGCTTGTTGAAAGCGGAGACGACCAGATGAAGACACCGTTTTCCGTAGTAGGAAGTTTTACGTCGGCAAGAGTCTGTCCAAGTATTGCGGAAAGGTCTGTAGGCACTGTATAAATAGGTGTTGCGCGTTTTACGCTAACACTCAATTCTGTCTTGTTTCCTGCTTTGTCAAAGGCGACTACGGTATAATTTTTGTCGCTTGGATTAAGCGAGAAAGAAGCAGACGATTTTTTGCCGTCAACGGTTACAAAGTCGAGATGCTCATCTTCTACTTTTACTGTTTTTGTACCGTAATATATCTCGTTTTCGTTAAGATTTAATGCAGGTGCGGTCGCATCGTAGATTATACCGACACTACCAACGTACGTAATATTTCCCGATTTGTCTATTGCTCTTACGTAAACGAAACTTGACATATTTTCAGAAAGTTTCATATTGTCGGTGTAATCTGTCCAATACTGATAGTTAGAAAGTTCCTTTTGCGAAAGGGCGAAACTTGATACGGCAATCTCAAGACTGAAAATTCCGCTTCCTTTTTCGATAGCCGAAACTTTAATTTCAGGCTTTTCTTTTACGTATGTAAAATCTCCTGTATCGGTAGCAACTTCATTCCATTTCATACCACCGGTCTCAAGAGTTATAATCGGCGCACTTATGTCCGCTACGCCTTCTACCGTTACTGCATAGTCTTCTGTAACGGAAGGTATGGTATAACTTCCGTCTGT
The DNA here is from genome assembly GCA_045653255.1 of Eubacteriales bacterium. GTDB lineage: Bacteria > Bacillota > Clostridia > Oscillospirales > CAG-272 > UBA1740. The sequence continues at coordinate 15,431 of JAZOLR010000121.1, forward strand.
ATTAAGGGTGACTGTTTTTCCGTTAAGTTTTACAGCAAAATACTCAGTTTTTGAATAGCCTTCCTTTATTTTTACAGTAAAGGTGAAACTTTTTCCAAAATCAACGAATAGACCGGCATCAGAAGTTATTGTGTATCCCTCTGTGTTTATCGGCAAAAGCACCGCGTGCGAACCTGCAGAATAAATAGCGTTAACTACTATATCTTCGGTGACGTAAGAAAAATCGGTTTTATCCCATACGGCAATGTCGTAACCTGCCTTTTCGGGCACTTTCGGAAGTGTATCTATTTTATCTCCGTAAGAAAGGTCATACGTAGCAACCGTTACGCCTTCTGCTTGGAATGTTACTTTAAGTTTTCTTCCCTCTTTTATAGTCACGGTTACGCTTTCACTTACCGGAGCGGCAGAAGTCTCTGCATATCTGACTTCGTAATCCCCTGCAGAAAGTCCCGAAACGAAAGTATTGTTAATTTTCGTCCACTCAATATCCGTCGTCTTTTTATATTCCATAAGCATATTAACGCTTCGGAGTTCTCCGTCACATTTTCCGCTTATAGTTTCATTCACGGTTTTTACACCCGAAGGGGGTTCAATCGCATAAGACACAATAGTCAAGCACAGAAAAAAAGATAAGACAAGGGCAAAAACTATTAAACTTTTCTTCATAAGAACCTCCTTTTGATTTTATAATGTTTTACAAATATTATTCGTAAAAAACAGTTTTTTCACTCATTAAATTATCATAAAAATGGAATTTTCGGTATGCATTTAAACCCAATAACCCATCTTATACTATAGTATACATCAGTATTTTAAAAAAGTCAACAAACAAAAGGTTAATAAAAGCATATCAAAGTATATTTTTAGTTGTTTTTTTGAAAAATCACACGCAGAAACGGTATTTTAAGGAAATATAACAAAGCAAAAGTCTTAATTTTGTTTTTCATTGTTTTTTGACAGAGTTAAACAACGTCTTTTAGTTTATTTTGCTTTCTTCGTTGTTTATTTCTATAGTTCAACAGTTATATTTCCCTCTTTTTAAATTAAATTCCGTATTTTTCGGCAAAATTAAAGCAAGAGAAAAACATTTGTCAAAAAACCAATAAAAAAGAATACAAATGAAAAAGACGAGGAATTTTTTTAGAATTCTTCGTCTTTTTTGTCGATAAGTAATATATTATGGAATTTAAGTAACGAACTTTATAGCACGTGCCAAATTGTCTTCTCTTTTCATTATACCACGCGCCAATTCTCTTTCTTTTCATTTTGCCGTTATAAAACAAAAAAACATATTGCTTTTGCAATATGTCCTATAATAAAGTATATTCACCGTGGCAAATATACATAGAAAACCGAATAATCAAAATGGAAACGAAGAACTCAAGTAATCAAACAACTGCATAAACAGTTGAAGCGATCGGTCTATTAGTATCGCTAAGCTGAACACATTACTGTGCTTACACACGCGACCTAT
>JAZOLR010000122.1:0-6380 GCA_045653255.1 Eubacteriales bacterium
GTCGGGGATTTTTACGTAATCTTTTATCCAATTAAGAGATAATTTCATTTTTACCCCTCCTTAATTAAACTGCTTCAAGAAGCGCAAATCGGTGCTATGGAACAAACGAACGTCATCAACGCCGTAACGCATCATAACGAGTCTGTCAAGTCCGATATTTACGTAGAAGCCTGTGTATTCGTCGGGGTCAAGTCCTGCCGCGCGGAGTACGTTCGGGTGAGGAGTACCGCCGGGCATAATCTCTATCCAACCTACGTGCTTGCATACGCTGCAGCCCTTGCCACCGCATACAAGACAACCCATATCTATTTCGAAACCGGGTTCAACGAACGGGAAAAATCCCGCGCGCATTCTTACGGGAACGTCCTGACCGAACACCTTCTGAAGAATGCTCTTTATCATAACTTTACCTGCAGTGTAGGTGAAGTCCTTGTCAACGATAAGCGCTTCATACTGGAAGAATGCGCGTTCGTGACGTGCGTCTGTCGTCTCGTTACGGTAAACTCTACCGGGATATACGAAGCGATAGGGGGGCTTGTGTGTCTGCATATAGCGTACGCTATCACCTGTGAGGTGAGGACGCAAGCAGAGTTTGTCACTTGCTTCGCCTGAATCGTGGCCTTCGAGCCAATAAGTATCCATACTCTCACGGGCAGGGTGATTGGGCGGGAAGTTGAGGTTGTCAAATGCATAGTATTCGCTCGTTATTTCAGGGCCTGAAAATACCTCAAAGCCCATAGAACGAAATGCGTCGTTGAGGTCATAGCACATCTGCGTTATGGGATGAAGTCCGCCTATTTTAGGTTGAATTCCGGGGATGGTGTAGTCAAAGTCGCCCGAAATTTCCGAAGCCTTCAATTTGAGTTCCTCTCTGCGAGCGTCTATCTGCTCGGAAAGGATATTTTTGACGTTGTTTACCGCCTTTCCCATTTCGGGACGAAGGGAAACGTCAAGTTTGGGGATTTCTTTGAGAAGTTCGGTAAGAGTTCCCTGCTTTCCAAGCAAAGCGCCCTTTATTTCCTGAAGTTCACTCTCGTTTTTTGCCCCTTGTATTTTTGCAACTCCGTCTTGGAGCAATGCTTCTAATTTTTCCTTCATTGTTCTTTTTCCTCTTTTCATTAAGAAAGAATAAATTCAACTTTTATTTTAGCATAATTACTGCGATATGTCAATGATTTTCGGCAATTATTTTACTTATAATTAGCACAAAAGCGCCCTCGTTTTGTGTGGCGAGGGCGCTTTTATCATTCTACGAGCACTAAGAGTTCGTAAGGGGAAAGGGTTATTCTGCCTGAGAATTTCTTTTTTGTGAGAATGTCTGTCATCTCGCGGTCAAGTGTAAATGAGCCTGTCTTTCCGCTACATTCCATAGCGATAAAGCCGTTGTGTTTTTCGCCCTTTCTTTCGACGAGTGCGAGGTCTCCTTCTACGTTGTCGGTTTTTACTCCTGCGTCGGCGGCGGCGAGGGATATTATTTTCTTCATATCCTCCGGTGAAGGGACAGTGCCTACAAGGTAGACTGTTCCTTTTCCGAGTTTTTTCTTTACTACTACGGACTTCCCTACTATCGTGGGATAGCCTTCTTCTACTGTGACAAGAGAATTCCCATCAGGTTCAAAGAGTTCATATCGCCAATTGCCGCAGAATTCTTCGCCGTTTGACCACTTGCATTTTATTATACCTTCAGTGTCGGGAATTTCATACGCCTGAGTGACACCGAGCATTTCTTCAAGATAGCCGTAGGGGGATTTCGTATATTTTGCGCCCACTTCTTTGGGAATGTCAGTCATTGGTCCTGCTATCCATACGCCTCCTTTTTCTACCCATTCTGTTATTCTGCTTGCGAGATTTTTTTCTTCAAGTGTGGGAAGGAAAGGGGAAAGCAAAAGCGTGTAGTCTGTGAGGTCTTTTGCTGAGGTTATTACGTCGGGGCGAATTCCCAAATTTACCATCGGCGCATAGAAATTCATATAGTGAGTGTAACTGTATTTGAAATCCTTCACTACGCTTTGCACGGAAAACATATTCCAAGCAAGCGACGAGAAGTGTAACGCAACGTTTGAGACGACCTTTGTGCCGTTTATGAAATCGGCGCATTTCTCAAATTCGTCAGCGACCTGTCTTACCTCATCAAAGATATGCAGAGGTCTTCCTGCAGACGAAATGACAGATCCGTGAGTCATTTCGTGACCTGCCCAATGCGCGCGCCAGAGCCAATACAAATTTGCCTCGCCACCAAGAGCAACAGGAAGCCAGGAATTTATTCGGCAGAAGCCGTACGGTTTTATTGATTGGGTTGCAAAATTTGAGCCGTTCCAGCAAGTTGACGTTTCCGTATTCCAGAAGGGGCGATCCTTTATCGTTCTTGACAAGTCAAACCACAACCTCTCAAAATGCAAATCCTCTACTCTGTCATAGTGATTATATTGCATTATATCAAGATTTTTATTTAGGTCATCGTAGTCTATTTGTATGCTTGGTATCGCGTCTGTGCCTATCGGTGCTTTCGTATATTTTTTCAGAATTTTCGCTTGATCGTTTATAAAGTTTGCTTGCGTTTCGCTGTCAAAAAGGCAATAGTCAAGAGAAATATGCGCGTTGTGCCATCCGTATTTCGGTATTGGTATCTGCTCAAAGTTCGAATATTTCTGACTGAAAAGATTCGTATTCCAAGCGGTGTTAAGCGCGTCTATCGTACCGTATTTGTTTTTAAGGTATTTACGGAAAGCGGTGAGGCAATAATCGCAATCACATCTTGTAGGCTCGATCTCGTTATCAATCTGCCAGCCGATAACTCGCTCGTCTTTTCCGAATTCCTCACCCATTTTTTCCACTATGCGCATTGTGTGCTCTCTATACTTCGGGTGATTCGTGCAGCAGTTACGTCTTCCGCCGTGTCTTCTTCTGAAGCCGTCTCTCAATACGGCTACGTCGGGATACTTATCTATAAGCCATACAGGAGGCGTGGCGCTCGGTGTACACAAAACAATGGAAATATCGGCTTCCCCAAGTTTGTCCATAACGTAATGAAGCCATGAGAAGTCAAACTTCCCTTCTTCAAATTCCATCATACTCCAAGCGAATTCCGCCATGCGTGCGCATTTTATGCCTGCTTTTTTCATCATTTCTATATCGTGAGTTATTTCGGATTTGTCCCAATCCTCAGGATAATATGCAACGCCAAGAAAAGGAGTGGTATACTTTTTCATAACGCGACCTCGCTTATAGTTTTATTCTAAACCAAGTATAGCACAGCGATTTGCGTTCGTCAATATACAATTGGGTTATTATTCAAATTAAGTTGAAAAAAGAGAAAATTTATGTTATAATTTAGGTATCATTAAATTTTACGGAGGATAAAAATGGAATTCAGCGTAAACAGTCCGATAATATTCGTTATTGTCGGCGCAATAATCGCTCTTGTGCTTGCACAATCCTTTTTCTTCCTTATTCGCGCAACAAAGCGTGCAAAGGAACTCGGGATTTCAAGCGAGACGGTAAAAAAGACAATTTCTTCATCTGCAATTTTCACAATAGCCCCCGCGGTAGCGATACTTGTCGGTGTAGTGGCACTTTCAAAGAGTCTCGGACTCGCTCTGCCGTGGCTTCGTCTCTCGGTCATCGGCTCTATCACGTATGAGACCGTTGCCGCAGGAAACGCTCTTGAGGCGGCAGGACTTGGCGCGGGAAGCACCGTGACTTCGCCTTCTATATACATAACGATTGCTTGGGTTATGACGGTGGGTATTGCTGCGGGACTTGTGCTAGTGCCGTTTGTGACAAAGAGACTCCAAAGCGGACTTTCCAATATTGGAATGAAGGACAAGAAATGGGGAGAAATATTCAACAACGCAATGTTTCTCGGTATGATTTCCGCATTCCTCGGATACGTATTCTGTGATGTCGGACTTATTGTAAAAGGTGATACGTCTGGTCTTATACCCGTATGTGTTATGGCGGTTTCCGCCGTTGTAATGGCTGTGTGCGGTCTTCTTGCTACGAAGGCAAAAATTCGTTGGCTTACCGATTACGCTCTGCCTATCAGTCTTATTTTAGGAATGGCATCTGCTATCCCTTTTACCGCTGTATTGGGAGGTTGAGAAAATGAAAAAGAGCAATCTTACATATATGGAAAGTGTACACAGAAGCGGTCGTATATGGGGCATTATTGTCGGTGCTACACTTTTGCTTTTCCCTTTGATGCTTTCGATAATCTTCGGTGTTTTGCCTGACGGCAAAATACTTTTGAAGGGTATTTTTGCTACTGCGCCTATGTATTGGGCGGTTGGTATAGTTGAGATATTCACCTACGTGCCTATGCTTGGGGCGGGCGGCACTTATCTCTCGTTTGTAACAGGAAACATATCAAACCTGAAACTTCCCTGCGCTATTGACGCAATGGAAAGAGCGGGTGTTAAGGCAAGTGACGAGGAAGGCGAGGTTATTTCCACTATCGCAATTGCCGTTTCGAGTATTGTAACCACGTTGATAATAATTGTCGGTGTAATCTGCATCGTACCTTTGACCCCTCTGCTCGAATCTCCTGTGCTTGTACCTGCTTTTGATATGATACTCCCTGCGCTTTTCGGCGGTCTTGCGGTAGTATTCATTTCAAAGAATCTCAAACTTTCTATAGCACCTATTATCCTTATGCTTATTTTGTTTATTTTTGTTCCCGCGCTCAACGCATCGACTGTAGGAATAATGGTACCTGTCGGCGTTTTGTTCACCGTTGCGGTGGCAAGAATCCTTTTCAAGAAAGGGGCGCTTTAATTGTTATTCATTCTTCCTCTTCTGGCAATTTTAGTTATATTTATCGCTGTAATTATGATACGCGCGGCAAGATTTTCACCTAAAGAGCAACCTACCCTACTTGAAGGCGAAGAAAAGTTTGACCGCGACCGCGCAATAGACAATCTCGCTACTCTCGTACGTTTTCGCACGGTGTCAAACCGAGACGCATCTCTTGAAGATAATGCCGAGTTTGAAAAGTTGGCAAACAGTCTCTCTGACCTTTATCCAAACGTTGCGAAAGTTTGCGAGAGAATAGACCTACCCGACCGCGCGATTTTGTTCCGTTGGAAAGGCAAGACCGACGGTGCGGCGGCAGTTATGATGGCGCACTATGACGTTGTACCCGTCAATGAAGATGCGTGGGACGTTGGCGCATTTGACGGAATTATAAAGGACGGATGCCTCTGGGGGCGCGGAACACTTGACACGAAAGTCACTTTTAACGGTATTTTATTCTCGGCAGACCACTTGATAGCAGAAGGCTTTGTTCCCGAATCTGATATTTACTTTGCATTTTCAGGTGGCGAGGAAGTTAACGGTCAAGGCGCTGTAAGAATAGTCGACTACTTTGAAGAAAAAGGCACTGACATTGCATTCGTTATTGACGAGGGCGGTGCGGTTGTTGAGAACGTATTCCCCGGTGTTAAGCAACCTTGCGGACTTATCGGCATTGCCGAAAAAGGAATGATGGACGTGCGATACACGGTGAAATCGGGAGGCGGACACGCTTCTGCACCGAAACCGAATGCGCCCGTCGACAGACTTTGTTCCGCTTGTACGAGAATGCTCAAAAATCCTTTCCGTGCACATCTTACACAACCTGTTGCAGAAATGTTTGACACGCTTGGAAGATACTCTTCGTTTTTGTACAAGGTTATCTTTTCTAATATAAAAATCTTTTTGCCCGTACTTGATATGATATGCAAAAAGAGTGGCGGTGAACTCAACGCGCTTATGAGAACAACGGTTGCGTTTACGCAAATGCAAGGCTCGTCTGCTTCAAACGTAATTCCGCCTGAAGCGTCGCTTGTGTCAAATCTTCGTCTCAATCCTGCGGATAATATGGATAGCGCGCTTGAGTATATCAAAAAGTCCGTCAATGATGAAAAGGTGGAAATTACCTGCATTCACGGAATGAACCCCAGCAGAATCTCGCGTACAGATTGCGAGGGTTGGGAAAAGGTTTCTCGTGCAGTTGCTTCAACTTGGCGCGGTTGTATCGTTTCTCCGTATCTTATGGTACAATGTTCCGACTCGCGTCACTACGGAAGAATTTCCGACCGTGTTTACCGCTTCTCTGCCATGGACTTGACAAGTGAAGAACGCGCGACAATTCACGGCAACAACGAACGAATTCGCCTCGATGCCGTAGGACGCACGGTAGAATTCTACATACGTCTTATGAAGTTGTGCTAAATACAACAAACACCTCTGTGTTGTGTAAACACAGAGGTGTTATTTTTTAGTTTAAAAGAGCATCAAGATAATCGCGAAGACGCGCGACGTCACCGTCGAAGACGTAACCTTTTATATTGTAGGCTTGTGCGCCTTTTATGTTCTTTTCGCTATCGTCTATGAATATTGTT
>JAZOLR010000123.1:0-11949 GCA_045653255.1 Eubacteriales bacterium
TATAGGTGGCGGTCCTGCGGGCATGAGCGCGGCTATAGCGGCGAACGAGCAGGGTATTCGCGGCATTCTCATACTTGAACGCGACGACAACCTCGGCGGGATTCTCCGTCAGTGCATACACAACGGCTTCGGTCTTCACAAATTCGGCGAGGAACTTACAGGTCCTGAATATGCGTGGAGATATGAAAAGCGCGTTCGTGAACTCGGTATTCCTTTCAAACTCAACACAATGGTCTTGGACATTACCGACGATAAAGTAATCACAGCGACCAACACAGAAGACGGTGTGTTCGTAATTCAGGCGAAGGCTATCATTCTCGCAATGGGTTGCCGTGAACGTGCAAAGGGCGCACTCAACATAGCGGGTACACGTCCTGCAGGTATTTATAGCGCAGGTACTGCACAGAAGTTCGTAAATATGAAAGGCTATATGCCCGGCCGCGAGGTAGTTATTCTCGGTTCAGGCGATATCGGTCTTATCATGGCGAGAAGAATGACACTCGAAGGCGCAAAGGTACGCGCGGTATGCGAACTTATGCCTTATTCGGGCGGTCTTGCAAGAAATATTCAGCAATGTCTTAACGACTTCGATATTCCGCTTCACCTCTCTCACACCGTAGTAGAAATTCACGGTAAAGACCGTGTTACAGGCGTAACTATCGCAAAGGTTGACGAATCGAGACGTCCGATACAAGAGACGAGAGAATATATCCCCTGTGATACGCTTCTTTTCTCTGTAGGTCTTATCCCCGAAAACGAACTTTCAAAGTCTGCGGGCGTTGAACTTTCCCCCGTTACTTCGGGCGCGGTCGTTGACCAGTCGCGCGAGACTAACGTAGAAGGTATTTTCGCTTGCGGTAACGTTCTCCACGTACACGACCTTGTTGACTTCGTTTCCGAGGAAGCGGAGATTGCAGGTATCGGTGCTGCTAACTACATAAAGGGAATTTCCAGAGAGCGCGTTAATATTCCCGTAAAGGCGGACGGAAAGGTGCGTTACACCGTTCCTCAGATTATCACCGAGAAAAAGGAAGTGACTGTATATTTCCGCGTAGCAGACGTATACAAGAACGCAAAGATAGTAGTACACAACGGAAACAAAGTTGTATATGAAAAGAAAAAAGGCAAACTTGCGCCCGGTGAAATGGAAAGCGTTAAGATAACGAGCGAAATGCTTGACGGCGCGAGTGAACTTCAGTTCTCATTGGAGGTTAAGTAAGATGGCTACGACAAATAAGAATCTCACTTGTATAATCTGCCCTCTCGGTTGCGAACTCTCTATTGAGTTTGACGGCGAAGAAATAAAGAGCGTTTCGGGCAACACCTGCAAGCGCGGTGAAAAGTACGCAGTTTCCGAGTGCAAAGACCCTCAAAGAACGGTCACAAGCACAGTTCGTTGCGACAACGGACAGGTTGTTGCTGTCAAGACAGACAGAACAATTCCCAAAGATAAAATATTTGATTGCATGAAAATTATAAATAATGCAGTTGCCCACTTGCCTATTTCTGTCGGAGATGTTATAATAGAAGACGTATACGGTGCTAACGTAATCGCTACACAGAATATGCAAGGAGACAAATAATGAGTGAAAACCGAACGAAAACAGGAAAGATAATATGCGCGGTGAGAACGGAAGAGGATTTTTCTCTTGCTCTTTCGTCAAAGCCTGACGTTATATTCGACCTCAGTCCCGACATTCTTACGTTGAAAGAAAAAGTTCAAAGAGCGCACGAAAACAAAAAGAAACTTTTTATCCACATTGACCTTGCGACAGGTATAGGAAAGGATAAAAGCGGAATTTTGTACGCAAAAAATTGCGGTGTCGACGGAATTATCAGTACGCGAGTAAGTATGATAAAGGCGGCGCGAGAACTTTCTTTGTTCACCGTTCAGAGATTTTTCATCGTTGACTCTCAATCAATATATACCACAATAGACTCCGTAAAATCGGCAAAGCCCGATATGATAGAGATAATGCCCGGACTTCTCTCGAAAACTCTCACAAGACTTTCGCACGAACTTTCCGTACCCGTTATAGCGGGCGGACTTATCGAGGGCGAAGACGAAGTGAATACCGCGATTTTCTCGGGTGCGCGTTCCGTTTCAACGGGAAAGCACGAATTGTGGAATATGTAAATTAAATATAAAATGACTTTCACCTGTGCCGCTCCGTTAAGGATACTGCTCCGGTGAAAGTCATTTTTTATTGTTTATTGTTTTTTATTTCAAGCCGCCGATTTCAAATTCGGTGTCGTTTGTCTTTTTGTCCTTAAACGTAAGGATCACACTCTTACCTCCGGCAAGAGAGTCGGCAAGAGATTGCGCTCCGAACATTGCATATTTCGTCTCGCTTGTTTTCACGGTGACAATTCCGTCCTCAAGTGAAATTGAACAGTCGTATTCATCATTTTCGTTTTTCGGTGAATTGTCAAAGCGTATGTATACGCCCGAAGATGTCAAATCACTTTCCCAGCCCTCTGACTTGACTATCACAGGGAGTTTGTAGGCTCGCATTCCCTTTCTTTCAAGAGCAACATTAAGTTCATCCAAAAATGCCTGCGCTACACCCACGTCGCTTGCATTTTCAACAACCACGGAATACATAGTGAGGTCTTTTTCTGAAAGTTCGGGAGATGCAGATATAGGCTTTTTGCCAATTTCCTCACCGTCGCACACAGTCAAAACGTCCTGAAGCATAGGATAGCACATATTTGTCGTTTCGGCAAAATACTGCGCAAGCTCTACCATTGAAGCAGAATAACCGAACAGGCTTGACTCGTTATCTATATAACTAACAGACAATTCCTCGCCTGTTATCTTGTCGCTCACCTTCACGTACACGCGGCACATAATACCGACGTCAAAGAATTCCTTTGTCGCATAGTCTTCCTTGTAGGTTACTGTATAAACGAATTGGATACTGCCGTCTTCAAGAGTGGTATACATTCTGTCACCGAAGCCGTCATTTTCATCACCCGTCTTGTAGAAAACGCGATTTTCTATATTGTCAACGGTCATGGCGTCAAAATAAGTGTCTTCTGCAAGACTTGCAGCCATGAGCACGCCTATTTCTACGTCATACTTCTCTTCTGCGTATGAAATTGCTTCTACGTCCATCGTATAGACGGATCGAAGACCGTTGAAGGACATCTTTCTTGCAGAATAGCCTTTAAAGTTGACAGAGCCGATATTGTGGCGTATTTCTCCGCAGGTGTTGCAGGTCATATCGCGGTCATCGTCATACATTTGTACCAAGGGGGCAATTGCCGACCACTCGGCGAGATTTTCTATTACAACAGTTCCCTCTGCGTCCTCATATGCTTTTCCGCATTCGCATATATAATACGCTCGTGTGCCGCCCTTCAAGCAACTCGCGGGGATTTCTTCTCTCAACTGAAGCTGACACGTGTGCGATTGGATAGTAAAGGTGTCAAACACCTCCATATTATCAAGGAAATAAGACGTCAAGGTCAATCTATAGTCCGTCACGTCAAACATCACTGCGCTCTTTCGCTTTTCGTAATTCTCATAGGCTACGAAGTCGGCATCAACCTTTTTTACGTAATGCTTACTGCCTGTTGCGCTGCTTGCACAGAGATAGAGAGTTCCTTCAGGGGAGGTTACCGTATTGTTTTCTACCGTGTCATCGCTCACCTCGGAGTTTGTCATCATGTGCGTACGTACGTAAACGTGATCGTGCCCCGACAAAACGGCATCAATATCAAGTTCTGTAAATATGGGAGTGAGAGCGGGGCGGTAAATACCTACCTCGTCTTCAAAATAAGAACCGTCAGGATCTCCGTGATTTGAAGTCGAGAAAAGTGAGGTGTGCATTACGACTATCTTCCAAACGGCATCAGGGTTTGCGGCTATCGCCTCTTCCATAAACGCCTTATGCTCGCCGTTTGTCGCCGCTTCCTTGTTCGACAAATTCAAATGCATAAACAAAGTGTTGCCGTACGTGTACCAATAGTTAGCCGAGGTCTTGCTCACGCCGTATTCCGTGCTCTTGTTCGGTACATTGAAGTGATCGTCAAAGGTCGGGCTTGTGCTGTCGTGTCCAGGTCCTACCGTGGCGGCAAGTGCCAAACTTGACAAATCATCTACAGCGAAGTATTTGTATTGCGTTTCGTTTTCCGGTGCGTTTACCTGGTCACCAGCCGATATGAGAAAATCGGGATTTAAAATAGTTGTCACCTTGTCAACGGTGTCTGCCCAAGACGTGGCGTCTGTCTCATTGATCACCTGCGGATCTCCGACAAACGCAAAACTATAGTTTGAAAAACTACCCGTCTTAAAATAGAAAATTTTACTTTCTTTGCCATCTGCAACTATGGTGTAGGCATATTCGGTGTTTTCTTCAAGTCCTGTAAGCGTTGCCGCCTTCGCAAATCTTGCAACGAGATTGGTCGCAAGGCTTGACTTTACCGAAAAGACAGAATACTCGTCGGGGAATTCGCCGTTTTGTACCTCTTTAGCCTTGACAAGTCTTACCTCGCCTGCCGCTTTTGAACTTGAGAACCAAGAGAGATTTCTCTCGGATTCTGATGCTCCGACGTTGAGCAGGACCTGTTCTGCGACAACAGGATCGCCTTCACCGACAAGCACCATTTCTTTTATGTTGAATAGAATATCCGAACTTGATTTCGATTCATTATGCACTTGCACCGCTATTACGTTTTCGCCCTCTTTGAGAAGGTTTTGATAGTCGGACAACTCTATATAAATCGTTTCGGTGTCATTTTTTCTCGTCGTGTAATACAGATTGGTAGTTGTCTTTACTGTCTTTCTTGTGTCGGCGATACAAGTGCCGTTGAAATAGATGGCTACTGAATCATCCACGTTCATCTTGATAGCAATCGCTTTGTAACCCGATACGTCTTCAATAGTCACTGACGTTCTGAAAAACATCGCAGGAATGCAATCGGTCGTACCGTCTATATAGAGATTCAGCAAATTTTTGGGAGTGACGTTTGAATTTGATTTCAATTCTCCTTTTGTAGAGCCGAAAGAGCCAGCGGCGCTTTTCCACTTACTGTCGTCAAAATCTATAGCAGTCCAAGCGGTGACGCTTGAGAGTCCCTCGGCGGGGTCTGTGTTGTCGTCGAGATATTTCCATACGGTATTGTCGTCAATGATGACGTCTTCTGTCAATGCCGCCGATGCACAAAGCGCAATCGACATAAAAAGTGCAACGACGAAAACGAATGCAAGAGCCGACTTGACGCTATTTTTCAAGAGATTGCTTTTAGTCACAGATAAAATCCTCCATAAAACAAAGTGAAACGTCGTAATTTTACTTTATTTCCTTTATATAATATTTTTATATTTAATATTTTTGAGTATAGCATATTTTTGGCAGAAAGTCAATAATCATTCTCTGTTTGAATGTTAGATAGTTGAAATATTCGCCACAATGTGGTATTATAATGTTAACTATAGTAAAAAATCTAATACAAATCTGATACAAAAGGAATAACAAAATGAAAAAAACATTGCTTGTAATCGATATGCAGAATGACTTTATTGATATGGCGCTCGGCACTAAAGAGGCAGTAGCAATTGTCCCTAAGGTAAAAGAGAGAATACAAGAATATATTAAAAACGGAGACGAGGTTATATTTACCCGTGACACCCACAAGGAAAATTACCTTGAAACTACCGAGGGAAAATACCTTCCTGTACCGCACTGCATTAAGGGAAGCGACGGTTGGCAAATAGCACACGGTCTTTACGTTGACGGATGCAGGATTATCGACAAGCCAAACTTCGGGTGGCCGCATTGGGACAAGGAAGAATTAGAAGAAGTAGAAATCGTAGGATTGTGCACAGACATTTGCGTAGTTTCCAACGCTCTGATAATCAAATCTACGTTTCCTGATGCTCATATAAAGGTAAATGCAGGTTGTTGCGCAGGCGTGACCGTCAAAAGTCACGAGGCGGCATTGAAAACCATGGCAATGTGTCAGGTGGAGATAGTATAAGAAATTATCGGCAAGAAAATTGCAGTTTCAACCAAAAAAAGAACCCACTACGGCATCTTTTTGCGATGTCTTAGTGGGTTTTTATATTCGGCAAAGGATTTTATTTATCCTTTATTTTTTCTCTGTTTCTGTATTCCGTCGGGAGCATTCCCATTTCTTTCTTGAATACGGAACTGAAGTAGTTGGGGCTTGAAAATGATAGCATATCGCTTATTTCCCCTATTGCGTCGCCGCGGCGTATATATGGGAGTGAGGTAACTATTTTAAGTCGGGTGAAATAGTGCATTACTCCGCAACCTGCATAGGTCATAAAGAGTTTTTTCAGATAACTTTGACTCATATTGTTCTTTTCGGCTATGTCTTCAAGCGAGAGGGATTTAAAACGCTCGTTTTCCATAAAGCGAACGACGTCGCGGTATCTTTTCGCGGTGAGGGAAAAATCAAGGTTTTCCGTCGGTCGCACGTCGGAGAGCACGGAAAGAAGAAAACACTCGAATTTCTTTAATGCGAGTGTCGATTCCAAAGGATTTTCGTTCACTATATCGCCTATACTGTATGCAGGGTGGAAATTGTTCTGTATATGCGTAAACGTATCTACAAACTGATTTTGCAGATTAGGACTTAACGTAAACACTCCGTTTGACAGGTCATTTTCAAAATTCACGCCAAGCGCAAACGAAATTATCTTGAATTTAGGATTTTCGGTTTTCTTACTCCAGAAGCGGTGAAACTCCATTGGCGCGTGGAAGATTATCTGCCCTTCGCAGAGTTCGTATATCGTATCGTCTTCCGCGACGGTGAGTTTTCCGCGTTCTACGTAGACAAGTTCCCAGAAATCGTGGCGTTCTCCCGCGAAAAAAACGTCCTTGTCGTAATCTCTTGTAAAGACGGAGTTTACGGACAAAATCTTAAAATCCAATGAGGGTTTGTCATTATTTAACTGTTCGTACAGGCTCATAAGCACTCCAAAGTGTCTGAATTTATACTTTTTTTGTCTATTTTACTATTGACTTATGATTTTTGCGTGTTATAATTAGAGTGTAACACAAAAATTTCTTTTTGTAAAGAGGTAATTAAATTATGCTTAAAGTTGGTTTTATCGGTTTTGGTAAAAGAGGCAAAATGATGCTCAATACTGCACTCGACGGCAATTTCGGCATTGAAATAGTTGCAGTATGCGACCTTTACGCAGACAGAGCGGAAGAAGGCGCAAAGGCAGTTGAGGCAAAGACGGGAAAACTTCCCTTCTACACCACAAGCGAAGACGAATTCTTCGAGCAGGAACTCGATGCTATAGTCGTTACTACCGCTTGGGAAGCACATATTCCTGTAACCATCAAAGCGATGAAGAAGGGTATTCGTGTCGGTATGGAAGTAGGCGGTGCTTACTCAATTCACGATTGCTTCAAACTTATTGATACATACGAAGAGACAAAGACGGAAGTTATGCTTCTTGAAAACTGCTGCTACGGTGCAAAGGAACTCGCAGTTCTCCGCGCAGTACGCGAAGGTCTTTTCGGAGAAATAGTTCACTGCTCCGGCGGTTATCATCACGCCTTGCGCAGAGAAGTTACTCACGGTATAGAAGAAAGACACTACCGTTTGCGTAACTACATTTCAAGAAACTGCGAAAACTATCCTACTCACGAATTGGGTCCTATCGCTATGGTGCTTAACATCAACCGCGGTAACAGAATGGTAACTCTTTCCTCGTTTGCTTCAAAGGCAAGAGGTCTTGCAGAATACGTTAAGGCTCATGCAGATGAACTCCCCCACCTCAAAGACACCGTATTCAATCAGGGCGATATAATAACGACAGTTATCACTTGTGCAAACGGCGAGACGATAACTCTCACACTTGACACTACTCTCCCCCGCGGATACTCTCGCGGATTTACCGTAAGAGGTACGAAGGCATCTTATTTCGAGGATAACGACTCCTTCTTCTTCGACAACGAGGAAGAACATCATAAGGCAGACTGGTGCTGGCAGAAGCAATGGGGCAACGGCAGCGCTTACAGAGAAAAGGACCAACATCCTATCTGGACAAAGAACGCAGAAGCGGCAAAGAATTCCGGCCACGACGGTATGGACTATATGGTTCTTGCGGCATTCTTTGAATCCGTACACAAGGGCGCACGTCCTCCTATAGACGTATACGATACTGCGGCTTGGATGGCTATCACTCCCCTTTCCGAAGAGTCTATCAAAAAAGGCGGTATGCCCGTTTCTATTCCCGACTTCACTTGCGGTAAGTGGGCTATGCCGAGAGAAAAATGCGAACTCGAATTCTCACTTGACTAATTCTACAAATTCAATAAAATGCACACGGCTTTACGGTTGTGTGCATTTTATTATTTTTGCAAAAAAACCTTTTGTGACATTTTTTATCATAAACGTGACAATTTTTTCAAAAAGGTATTGACAAAACAAAAATATGAATATATAATTGAGGTAACAAAGATAGAGGCGCGGCTCTTATGAGTAGCGGCTATATACGCGAGGGAACGCGTAGCCGTGAAAGGAAGCGCTGCCGAAGCGAGAGGAAAATTCCCGTTTTTCTTCTTGCTGGGGTGTAGCAGAATATGTTGCACACTGTCACGTTTAGTGGAGGGCTATCAAGTTACACATACTTTTTTATTTACGTGTATCTTGCGCCGTGGCTTTCCTCGGCGCATTTTTTGTTAGTAAAATTTTTATTTTAAGGAGTTTTGTTATGACAAAGCAAAAGAAAATCGTACTTTTCGTTGCGGCTATCGTAATCGTTGCTCTTTTGGCAACGGCATTCTTCACGGGCGGCGCGGCAGGTACTGTCGACTGTCCTGACTGTGATGCGGGTGCGGAATGTGATACCTGCGGCGGTGAGGGCGTAGTAATAGGAACTTGGTGGGCTCTTCTTCCCCCTATCATCGCTATAGGCCTTGCGCTTATTACAAAAGAAGTTTACAGTTCACTTTTCATCGGTATACTTTCGGGTGCTATGCTCGCGGCTAACTTCTCTTTCACGGGAACTCTCGATATGGTTACAAGCGATGCACTTATCACCGCAGTTTCCGAC
Organism: Eubacteriales bacterium; assembly: GCA_045653255.1. Classification (GTDB taxonomy): domain Bacteria; phylum Bacillota; class Clostridia; order Oscillospirales; family CAG-272; genus UBA1740. The sequence goes on from JAZOLR010000123.1 coordinate 9,044, forward strand.
ACGGCAGGCATCTTTATATTCCTTGTTGAACTTGGAGTTATAGTTGCTCTTATCAACCGCGCAGGCGGTTCTGCCGCATTCGGTGATTGGGCAAAGAAACATATAAAGACGCGCGTTGGCGCAATGCTCGCTACGTTTGTTCTCGGTGTACTTATATTCGTTGACGACTATTTCAACTGTCTTACCGTCGGCTCTGTAATGTTGCCCGTAACAGACAAGCACAAGGTTTCTCGCTCAAAACTCGCATATCTCATAGATGCTACGGCAGCACCTATCTGTATGATAGCGCCTATATCAAGTTGGGCGGCGGCAGTTTCAAGTTACGCGCCCGAAGGCGAGGGTATCAAACTCTTTGTTCAGGCCATTCCTTTCAACTTCTACTCACTTCTCACGTTCGTATTCATTATCGCGCTCTCTCTTATGAAATTTGACTTCGGTCCTATGCGTTTGCACGAAAAGAACGCTATGGAAAAGGGCGACCTCTTCACAAGCGGTGCAACAGCGGATACAAACGACGAAGCAGAGGGTGCTTCGGTTGCAAACAAGAGCATTTTCGACCTCATTATTCCTATTATCGTTCTTATTGCAGTATGCGTATTCGCGCTCGTTTACAACGGCGGTATTCTTGACGGTGCGGACTTTATCACGGCATTCTCCGATACAGATGCGACTGTCGGCTTGCCTTGGGGCGGTCTTATTGCTCTCGTGTTCATTATTGCTTACCTCGTTATCCGTAAGACAATAAGTTTCAAGGACGCTATGGCGGCTATTCCTCAGGGATTCATCGCGATGGTACCTGCAATACTCATTCTTACCTTTGCTACTGCTCTTAAGAATATGACAAGCGCACTTGGTGCTAAATACTTTGTCGGCGACCTTATGTACGGAAGCGCGGCGGCACTTAACGCACTTCTTCCCGCGGTTATATTCCTCGTTGCTTGCGTACTTGCATTCGCGACAGGAACTTCTTGGGGCACGTTCGGTATTCTCATTCCTATCGTTACCGCAATATTCAGCGCGACTGACCCTCTTATGATAGTCGGTATGTCCGCTTGTCTTGCAGGTGCGGTTTGCGGTGACCACTGCTCTCCCATTTCCGATACGACTATTATGTCGAGTGCGGGCGCAAAGTGCGACCACCTCAACCACGTTTCCACGCAGATTCCTTACGCTGTCAGCGTTGCGGGAATTTCCTTTGTGATGTATATTATCGCAGGATTTGTTCCTAATGCTTGGATTACTCTCCCGATAGGTGCGGTACTTACCGTTGCTTATCTCTTCGTTATGAAGGCGATAACCAATAAAAAACAAGCGTAAATTAAGTTGATACCTCACTCCCCACGGTGAAAAATCCGTGGGGGATTTCATTTTTTCAATCCTTCGCGAATAAACTGTTTCATAAAGGGGGAGAGAAAATATGCAAGAATACAGAAAAGAAAGAGACTGCCTTTATTTTTCGGGTGTGGCTATGGCGGAATACTCTATTTCGCTGCCTATTTCAGACTTTGGGTACAAGGGTGACGAGAAGATAAACGAGACTTTTACCCTACTTTTTGAAAACGCGAAAAAGTCAGTAGAAAAATTATACGAAAAGGCAAAAACCGAATATGAAAATGACGGCGACGAGAAAAAGAGGTTTCACCACCGACCGTACAGATACACACTGTCTTGCGACGTAAAGGACTGCGAGGGGGAATACTTCTCTTTCATTCTATCGTCTACTGTACAATTACGCGCAAAAATCATAAGCGAAAAGAAGAACGCGTGCGTAATGCGAAAAAGCGACGGAAAGGTAATTCCGTTTTCTATAGTTTACGGAAAAGGCACGAAGAAATTAAAAAGAAAACTCCGAAAGGAAAAGGGTCTGCGCGATTTTTCGAATTTCTATCTTTTGGGCGGTAAAATCCATATTCTTTTATACAAAGACGGAAGATGGCAAAGTATGCAACTCGGCATTTTGTAAACAACAGTTTGCATTGTTGCAAATTGTTTATATAATATTTAAAGCGCAATCATTGACTTATAACGTCAATTATGGTAAAATTCTCTTGAAAACATTACAAGAGGAGACATACCGTGTTAAAAAGATTTCTCGCTTATTACAAACCGCACAAGAAGATATTCGTGCTTGATATGCTTGCATCACTTCTCGTTTCTCTTATCGCTATCGTTTATCCTGTGGTAACGAGAGAGATGCTCGACGACCTTATTCCAAACAAAAAATATCAACTTATCGTCATTTTCGGCGTTATGTTGCTTATTTTGTACTTTATCCGTATGTTGCTCAACTTCTTCATTCAGTACTACGGACACGTAATGGGCGTACGTATGCAGGCGCAGATGCGAAGCGATATGTTCTCGCATCTTGAAAAACTTCCCTACAGTTTCTACGACTCGCACGAGACGGGAAAAATAATGTCGCGAATGACAAACGACCTAATGGACATAAGCGAACTTGCACATCACGGACCTGAAAACATACTTATTTCCTCTATTTCGGTCATTACTGCGTTTATTTATCTTTCTACTATCTATATTTACCTTACGCTTATAATTTTCGTTTGCGTACCTTTTCTTCTCATTATCGCGACTTCCCTTCGCAAGAAGATGCGCTCGGCTTTTCAGGAAAGCAGACAGTCGATAGCGCAGATAAACGCATCACTTGAAGGCAGTATCTCGGGAATACGCGTGACAAAGGCTTTCACAAATGCAGAGAAGGAAAAAGAAAAGTTCGAAGAAGGTAACGAAGCGTTCGTAAAAGCGAGAAGAAAAGCATATAAGGCGATGGGACAGTTCCATTCGTCTACTTCTTTTATTACCGTCGTGTTCAACGTTATAGTGCTTATTGCAAGCGGTCTTTTCCTCTACCACGGGGCAATAACGATTGCGGATTATTCTGCTTTCGT
>JAZOLR010000124.1:0-10151 GCA_045653255.1 Eubacteriales bacterium
GAATTTGCAAAAGACGTATCAGAATTTGATACAATGGCTGAATATAAAGCAGATATTAAGGCAAAAATCCAGGATAGAAACGAAAAGCAGGCTGATTCCGAATTCGAGACCAAACTCATCGAAGCGCTCATTGAGAAACTCGAAGCAGAGATCCCCGCTGCAATGTTTGATGCTGAAACTGAGAACTACGTACGCGATTACGATAGCCGTCTCAGAATGCAGGGCCTTGATCTTTCCACATACTTCAAGTATACAGGCATGAACCTCGACCAGCTCCGCGAACAACTTCGTCCTCAGGCAGAAAAGCAAGTTAAGGTAAGACTTGCTCTTGAAAAGATTGCTAAACTTGAAGGAATAAAGGTTTACAAGAAGGATATTGAAGCTGAATACGCTCGCATTTCCGAAGCTTACAACGTTCCCGTTGACCAGGTAAAAGAAATGGTAGACGCAAAGGGCGTTGAAGAAGATCTCAAAGTAAAAGCTGCTATGGACTTCGTTAAGGCAAACGCTGTTGTTTCAAAATAATTATATTTAACGCAAACTAACAAAAACAACTTTATAGGAGGTACTTTATGGCACTTGTTCCAATGGTCATACAAGAAACTAACAAAGGCGAACGTTCTTTTGACATATATTCCCGCCTTTTGAATGACCGTATTGTTTTTCTCGCAGATGAGGTAAACGATGCTACTGCTTCCCTTGTGGTTGCACAGATGCTTTATCTTGAAGCGCAAGATCCTGATAAAGATATTTCGTTTTACATCAATAGTCCCGGTGGTTCGGTTTCGGCGGGATTGGCAATCTATGATACTATGAATTTTATCAAGTGTGACGTATCTACTATTTGCATAGGTATGGCTGCAAGCATGGGCGCATTTCTTCTCGCCGCAGGTACAAAGGGCAAGAGATTGGCACTCCCTAACAGCGAAATAATGATACATCAGCCTCTAGGCGGAACACGAGGTCAGGCAACTGATATAAAAATTCACGCAGACCATATCATTCGCACAAGAGAAAAACTCAATGCGATTCTCTCAGAAAGAACCGGCCAGCCCATCGATGTTATAAACAGAGATACGGAAAGAGACAACTTCCTCTCCGCTGCTGCCGCTGCCGAATACGGACTCATCGATAAAGTTATCGAAAAAAGAATCTAAAGTCGGATAAATTTTAATATCTTATGAAATAGGGCAAGAATCTTGCCCTATTTCAATCTATTTATTGAAGGTACTGAAAATGGCAAACAATTCTGATAACAAAACACCATTCTGCGCCTTTTGTGGCAGAAATGAACATCAGGTAATGTTCCTTATTCCGTCTATTACTGGCGTGTTTATTTGTGATGAATGTGTACACGAATGCGCAGATCTTATAGACGAACACATGCCGAAAGAAACCGCAGAAACGGCAGAAAATTTCGACGGTCTCACTTTGGCTGATTTGCCTAAACCTATGGAAATCAAGGCAATACTTGATGAGCACGTTATAGGACAAGATGCCGCGAAGAGAGTTCTTTCTGTCTCCGTCTATAATCACTACAAGAGAATCCTCTCAAAAAACTCTCCCAAAAACAACGATGATACTTCGGCAGAGGTTTTCTCAGACGTAGACATTCAAAAGAGCAACGTTCTTCTTCTCGGTCCTACAGGTGTAGGAAAAACCTATCTTGCTCAAACACTTGCAAAAACGACCAAAGTTCCTTTTGCAATTGCGGATGCTACTACTCTTACAGAAGCAGGATACGTAGGCGAAGACGTAGAAAATATTCTTTTGCGTCTTATTCAAGCGGCAAACGGTGACGTTGCACTCGCAGAAAAAGGAATTATATATATTGATGAAATAGATAAAATTTCGCGCAAAGGCGAAAACCGTTCAATAACGCGTGACGTTTCGGGAGAAGGTGTTCAGCAGGCACTTTTAAAAATTCTCGAAGGAACAGTTTCAAATGTTCCTCCGCAAGGCGGAAGAAAACATCCTAATCAGGAATTTATACAGATAAATACCGAAAACATTTTGTTTATTTGCGGTGGCGCATTTGACGGACTTGAAAAGATAATTGAGCAACGCAGAGGCAGTTCTACAATAGGTTTCGGCGGAGACATTAAGAGTCAAAAAGAAAAAATCGCCAGAGGTGTATATCAAGACGTTATATCTCACGACATCGTTAAATACGGTTTGATTCCTGAACTTGTAGGTCGTGTACCCGTAATAGTTTCTCTTGAAAACCTTGATGAAGATGCTCTTGTAAAAATTCTCAAAGAACCTAAAAATTCTTTGTGCAAGCAATACGCAAAACTCTTCTCATACGACGGAGTTGAAATAGAATTCGAAGACAATGCGCTTCGTGCTATCGCTCAACTTGCAATAAAACGCCAAATCGGTGCAAGAGGACTTCGCGCAATACTTGAAAATCTTATGATAAAGCCTATGTACGAAATTCCTTCACAAAACGAAGTTAAGAAAATAGTGTTTACAGAAGATTTTGTTTTGGGCAATGCAGAGCCTAAAGTTATTTACAAACCTAAAAAAAGAGCATCCGCTCCGAAAAAAGCGCCCATAACAGAGGTAAAAAAAGGCGCTATATGAGTTTTATAGTGCCCTTCCCTATCATAAATAAAAAAATTCCCTCGTATGAGGGCTTCGGGCTCTTAAGGACAGTTTTATCTAACGTGTTAATCGTTAAATAAGCGATTACTGACAGAGGTTCCCTCCGGGAGGGAGGCTTATATAATACTCCTGCAAGCGCGCACTTACTCACCACTATTGTGGTGGTGCGATTCTCAACTATCAATAGAAATCAAGTTCTTTATTCAACAAAACAGTTATTGAAGGTTCTTCTTTGATGTGGTATAATATATTTGTTTCCCCAAGGAGGACGTGCTTATGAATATCAGTAAACTTATAACAGACAAGCGAAAGGAACTTGGATTAACACAGCAAGCATTAGCAGAAAAACTCAATATTTCATTTCAAGCAATTTCAAAGTGGGAAAATGGTACTTCTTACCCCGATATTACCCTTCTTCCTATACTTGCTGCCGTTTTGAACATATCAATAGATTCCTTACTCGGCTATACTTCGCAATCTTTTACCGACTACGACAAACGATACAACAGAGAGGGATATTACTGGGGATTGATACCCAATAATCTCTGTTATGAAATTATGAAACTGAAACCGCCTACCAAGCCATACAAGGTGCTTGACATTGGATGTGGTGAAGGAAAGGATGCCGTATTCCTTGCGCGAAACGGATACGATGTGACTGCTTTTGATATTTCAGAACAAGGTTTATCAAAAGCGCGCGAACTTGCCAATTGTTGTGGAGTAAAAATAGACTTTTTCAAAGCAGATGTGCGTAATTTCAGGCTTGAAACGAATTATGATATAATATTTTCAAGTGGGGTGTTTCATTACATTTCTAAGGAACAGCGCGAAAGTGTCATTGATAATCTAAAGGCACATACTTTTTCTAACGGCATCAATGCTATAAATGTGTTTGTAAGAAAGCCATTTATTCCACTGCCGCCCGACGTTGAGGAAAGCGAACTTGCGGCAGGTAATTGGAAATCAGGAGAAATATTTATGTATTATCACGATTGGCTATTTCGAAAGAACGAAGAAAAAATTTTTGATTGTAATAGTAGCGGTATTCCTCACAAGCATTGTATGGACGTAATAATCGCAGAAAAAATTTAAAATAACAGCCTCGACAAGGAAACTCCCTGTCGAGGCTGAATTTTATTAAAACTGTCCTTTAGCACCCGTGGCCGATACGAGGGAATTTTTATTTTAAGTATGTAAAGACAGTATTAGCAATAATCAATCTACGTCTTCTACAACCTTTTCTACGGGTGTATCAAGCAAATTCGGGTTAAGAAGATATCTTTTTATCAACTTGAAAGCGGAAGCGTAATAATAGCCATCGCATATACGCTCATCGGTAACAACCTTAAAGGTTACGAAGTGGCGCTTCTCTGCTTTTCCTTCATCATTTATTACTATATCGGAATATCTCTTTCCAAACGAGAGGAATACAGGAAGGTTTCCAAAATCATAAAGATGATGGTAAATTGCATTTATTCCGAGAGAACCCATACTGGTTATGATAAACGAACCGTGGAAAGGACTAACATTAACAAGTGCTTGAGGAAGTAACCCTATATAATCAAGAAATCTCAAAAATGCTACTGCGAATCTGAGAAGCACTCCGGGGATTTTGATAAGTGCGGCTGCTGTTTTATCAAAACTGCTATCAGCACTCAAAGCCTCTTCTGCTACCTTTGTAAACTTTTCGTATACGTCAACTGCGGTATCGGTAGGCTCAAACTTAATTTTTATCGTGGTGTCAGGCGATTCAATAGACATTTGCTTTTTAATCGTCATTACACCTTCAATATTATTTCTTGCGTAAATTCTCTGTCCTGCTATAAATCTATTAATGCCCGGACGAGAAGCAATTGCACGAACGTATGCTGCTATAAATATGTGAAGTATTCCCATGTTTTTATAGCCTTCTTCATGCTTTTTATGAAGGTATTTTTCTATATTTGTTATATCTATAACATCTTCAAAATGGTTTTGTGCATCCGAACGAACCTTCATTATGTAAGGGGTCATTTGTAGCATCGGAGACAAGGAACGAAGTCTTCTTCCTTCTTTTCTATCGCCAAAACGACGACGTTTCTTCTGTTTTTCCATAATGTTTTTTCCTTCTCAGTTTTTGTATATTTATTTTCCATCTAACAACAGAAAATACAAATTACTCTTTAATTCTACCATATTTGACATAAAAAATCAATACCTTTTTACATTATGACAAAATATAAAAGTTTTTTATTACTATATATGCAGTTTTTCAATAACTTATGTATCCCAAAAATTTTTTACTTTTTGGGATTGCTTTTTATTCTTCTATAAAAATTCCGTTTTTATTATTTTCTTCAAGCGTTACGTCTATATCTTTATCGATAATATCTTCTTTTTCTTCACCTTTATCATCTAAATCTTCGTAATCTTCAAACTCGGATTTTTTGTGTTCAAAACAAAATGCATTAAATTGTTTTCCGTCTTTTTTATAAGTTGTTCCTATAAATCTTCCACGTTTGACTGTATTGCTAAAAAACGGAAGTTTCCAATCTTGACTCGGTAAAGCATTTCCGAGAGGACGGTAAATATATTCAGCGTCCGTTATATAAAGTTGGAACGGAAAATCCCGTTTTGTTTCTTTTACCAATGCCACCTTTTTAAGTTTATCTTTATTCTCTTCTTTTGAGTAATATTCCTCTTCTTTGGATATATCAACGACTCCACCCATTTCAACATCATAATCCACAAGTATGTGACAATCGCACTTTTCATAAGGTATCGTACTTCTTACAAAATAGCCAACACCCATTCTATTGCCTCGCGGATCGCAAGAACAATTATCCGAAAACAATTTCCCCGAATCTTTGCAATAAGAACAACTTACAACTCCTTGTGCGATGCGGAAATTTTCTATTGGAGAGTAAGAGTTATTTATAATATCCTTGTGGATTTTCTTCATTACTGAATCCCATACTTCGAGGTGCGTAATTTTTATATCGCCTATTTCTGCATCTCTGTCGGGGTATCCACACCAAATTCCTGCGGTATAATAGGGAGTATATCCGATAAACCACCTATCACGGTCATCACCTGAAGTGCCTGTTTTTCCTGCAACGTCTACACTGTATTTTAACTTTATATCTTTTGCAGTTCCGTATTCTACAACGTTTTGAAGCAACTGTGTCATTATACTCGCGTTTTGTTCACTCCATACGTGCGTCACTTCAGGAGTGTTTTCCAAAATCAAATTACCAAGCGAGTCATAAACCGCAAGATAAGAACGGCACTCTCTATGATTACCGTCAAAAAAAGAGGAATATGCGCTTGTCATTTCTCTGACTGTAGCGCCGTAACTCAACTGTCCCAAGGCAAGTGGCGCCACTGCTAGGTCGGTGACTTTATTTCCGTTTTCGTTTGCACTTCTGACAATACTGCGAACACCCAACTTGTTTACAAGATAAGAATAAGATTTCTCTGCACCAAGCATAGAATATACCTTAACCGCCACAGTATTTTTTGATTGAGTTATTGCCGTATTTATATCCGTGAGCCCGCTATATATAGATGGGAAATTGCGCGGCCACGCAGTTTTTCCGTAAAAAGAAACGGGTGTATCATCTATAACAGTTCCCCAAGTAATTAACCCCTCTTCAAATGCTGGCGCATACACGGAAAGCGGTTTTATAGAAGAGCCCGGGGGCATTTTTGCTTCTGATGCATAAGAGAGCACTCTATCACCTTTTTTCTCTCCAACCGCACCTACAATAGCAACTAAGTTTCCGTTTTTTGAATCGACAACAGTCATAGCCATTTGCAAACCCTTATACGCGCATTCCCAAGGAAAGTTATTAAGGTTTTTGAAATATCCGTCAAGATAATTCTGTATTTGCGGATTCATAAAAGTGTATATTTTCAATCCACCCGAATACACAGTTTTATACGCGCTTTCGTAACTCATTCCCTTTGTTCTCATCAAATCATCAATCACGTCTTTTAGCACCGTTTCTGTATACCAAGAATGAACTACGATTTCTTCTTTTTCGCTTTTCTCTTTAATAACGACAGATTCTATAATTGCATTATCGTATTCATCTTGAGTTATATATCCATACTCCAACATTTCTTGAAGTATAACGGTTCTTCTATACTCATTTTTGTCGGGATTCTGTCGCGGATTGTAATAAGTTGGAGAATTTGTAATTGCGGCGAGACACACTGATTCCGCCAAAGAAAGTTGAGATACAGTTTTCCCAAAATAAACGTCGGCAGCAGCAGCCACCCCCACGCAATTCTCTGACATTGGAACTATATTAAGATACAGTTCTAAAATCTCTTCTTTTGAAAATTTTCTTTCAATGTTTATGGCTCGCAAAATTTCTCTTAATTTTCTTTCAACCTTAACGTCCTTATCATCACTAATATTTTTAATCAATTGTTGGGTTATTGTTGAGCCGCCGAATCTTGAGTCAAACTGTAAAATATAATTCATCCTTCCTTTACCGGTCCTCAACCAGTCAACTCCATTGTGTTCAAAAAACCTATGATCTTCTATTGCCAAAAAAGCATTTTTGAGATTTTCGGGAATATCTTCATACTTGCACCATAGTCCATTTTCCGCGCCGTGAACACGTTGGTCTTCAATTTCTTTTGGGGCGTAGACTTCTCTGCCTATATTTATTGCTGCAAAATCGCCTTCGCCTATGGCGTTGTAATATAATTTTGTAGTTCGTGACCCCTTTGATAGCAGAAATAAAGATTCATCAGCAGAATAATCTATTTGATTGTTTATTTTAATAAACACAACACCTATCGCTACAAATGAGAATATCAAAATAAACGATATAAAAATCCCGATGCGCTTAAATGCTATACTTAATTTCCTTTTGCCTTTTGCGTTTTTCATATATTAAAAGCAATACAAAAAAATTGCATCGCATTACCTCAACTAAAAATTAACTTATACGATAATTTTAGTATGAGTAAAATAATGCAATGCAATTACTTTTAAAGATTGGCAAAACTGTAATTTAATAAACTACCGAATTAAGATAGAGACCGTCGGCAGGAGCAGTCATTCCCGCTTTTATGCGTTCTTTGCTTTCTATCATGCGCAAAATGTCTTCGGGTTCAAAATTTCCAAACGCCACAGACACAAGAGTGCCAACCATTATTCTCACCATATTATAGAGAAAACCATCGGCAGATACACAAAAGCCCACCTCATCACCATTTCTTTCAATAGTGAAATGATATATAGTTCTCACTCTGTCTTCAATGTCGGAATCTGTATTCATAAACGCAGTAAAATCGTGTGTTCCTATAAAATGTTTACACGCGGACTGCATTCTGTGAAGTCCCTCGTCAGATATTTTTCTAAAAAGCATCCACGCACGATTTACGTAAAACGGATTGCTAACCTCGGCGTTATAAATGAGATACTTATACTCTTTGCTCTTGACATCATATCTTGGGTGAAACTCGTCAGAAACTTCTTTTGCATAATACAACGAAAGATCTTCGGGCATATAAATCGCAATGGCTTTCGGCAGTTTGTCGGGTGGTATGATTGGCGCATTTTTATCGCTCGGCTCAATTGTCAAGCAAAACTCATTCGCATGAACACCGCTATCTGTACGGCTACATCCTGTTATTTTACAATCGCACCCAAACAAACTTTTCGTTGCTTCGTTTAGCGCGCCTTGAACAGTTCTTTTTTCAGGTTGCACCTGAAATCCACAGAAATCAGTACCCAAATATCTAATCTTAACGAAGTATTTCATACCGTCTCCTTAAATGGAATAACCAATTGTAATGTATCGGTTCATAAGCACAACGCAAACAATTAAAGAAACAAACAAAGCCATAAACAAGAAGTCTCTCGCAGAAAATTGCAATTTTACGAGTCTTGTTCTACCTTTTCCACCGCGATAGCAACGGCATTCCATCGCCATTGCAAGATCTTCTGCTCTTTTGAACGAAGATACAAACAGAGGTACAAGTACTGGAATTAACGCTTTTGCTCTTTTCAATATGCTTCCATTTGAAAAATCCGCGCCACGCGCTTTCTGCGCGTTCATTATCTTGTCGGTTTCTTCAATCAAAGTAGGCACGAATCTCAAAGCAATAGACATCATCATTGCAAACTCATGAACCGGAACTTTGATTTTTTTCAAAGGTGTTAGCAAATCCTCTAACGCATCGGTAAGCATTATCGGTGAAGTTGTGTAAGAGACAAACAAACTCGTTCCTATAACGAGTATTATAACTCTCAATGCCATATAAACTGCACGCCAAATTCCATCTTCATAAATAGTTATAAATTTGAACTGGAATAGCGGTTCGCTTTCCGAAGTCGTAAGGAAAATATTGAGAATCATAGTAAAAAAAACTACAAAAATTATAGGTTTTACACCTTTTATAATAGTTTTCGCAGATATACCGCTTACAGACACAAGAAAAACGACAGACAATCCCAAAAGAGCGAAACAAAAAATGTTTTTCGCTACAAAAACCGCAACAACATATAGCATAGTCATAATAATTTTTGTTCTGGGGTCAAGTTTGTGAAGGATAGAATTTCCAGGGAAATATTGACCAAGAGTGATATCACTTAACATCGCACACCTCCTGACCGATATATTTCAAAATCGCGTTTTTTACGCCGTCAACAGTATAAAGTTTGCCTTCTAAAGCAAATCCTGCATCCTTTAATTTTTCCGCTATGTGTGCAATTTCAGGAATATCAAGACCTACCTGCGACAATTCTTTTGCGTGAGAAAATACGTCACTTGTGCAGCCGCTGAGCATAACTTCAGATTTGTTAAGCACAACTATGTTGTCGCAATATCTCGCCATATCTTCCATACTGTGACTTACAAGTATTACTGTCGCACCGTAAGTGCATTGATATTCTCTGAGGCGAGAAAGAATTTCTTCCCTGCCTCTTGGATCAAGACCTGCAGCAGGTTCATCAAGTACAAGCACGTCGGGACGCATAGCGATAATACCTGCAATAGCCACTCGTCTTTTCTGGCCGCCTGAAAGTTCAAAGGGCGATTTATCAAAATATGACTGATCTATACCAACAAATTCTGCGGCAAAATTAACACGTTCTTCTATTTCTTCTTTTGAAAGCGCCATATTTCTTGGGGCAAATCCGATATCCTGCTTTACTGTATCGTCAAAAAGTTGATACTCAGGATACTGCATAACCAAGCCAACACGAAAACGTATGTTAGCGATTTTTTTAGGTTCTTCCCAAATGTCTTTGCCATCAAGAAGCACTTTTCCTTCATGAGGCTTTATAAGACCGTTCAAAAGTTGAACAAGGGTAGATTTACCCGAGCCCGTATGACCGATAAGACCGGTTATTTTGCCTTTTTCAAAACCTATATTTACATTTTTCAATGCATCCATACGAAAAGGAGTGCCTTCTCCGTAAACGTAAGACACATTCTGCAATTCAATTATATTCATTTGACGTCACGCTCCTTCAAAAAATTTATGAGCGCTTGCGTACATTCCTCAGTCGTAATGCATCCGGTGGGAAGGTTAAATCCAAG
>JAZOLR010000125.1:0-6159 GCA_045653255.1 Eubacteriales bacterium
GACAAAGGACTTCAGGAATGCGCGCAAGAATTTCTTATACTCTTCGTCGCGCGAGTCTGTTTCCCAACCGAATATTTTCTTGTATTCACCGTCTACTGTCGCCATTATTTTCGGCGCATTCGTAGCACCGCCCTGGGTAAAGAGGTGGGATATTTCATAATATTCAACACCTAAACGACGGCACATATCTATCCATCTGTCAAGAAGTTTGTAATTGAAGGAATATCTGCCGTTTGTCTTTTTTATCAAAATCAACTGTGTGGTAAGTCTTTCGCGCCCTTTCGCTGTATCAAGGGGCGGTGTGAAAACAGGAGTCAGAATTGCGTTTATGCCGTTTTTCACGGCGGTGCGTATGAAGTTTTCTACTATTTCCCAATGCCTTTCTGACCATACGGGAATATTGTAGTATTGCGCGAGGCAATCGCAATGCAACCATTGTGTAAAGATTATGCTTTGCTTTGGCAAAACTGCGTCTATTACTTCAATCTTTATACTCTCTTCTCCGTCATATTCTTCTTCATTTCGCACTCCTATATCACTTGTATCGTGCTTTATTGAAAAAGAAAGAGTGTATTCTCCTGCCTTGAAAGAAGCGGGGATTTCCACGTCTACCCATACAGTTGCGAGATAATCTTTTGCATATCTTACTCGCCCGCCGTTTGAAAGCGGCTCTAAAAGGTCGGGATAAAGTCCCGGAGTTGAGCGTATGTAATCGTCGGAAAGTTCTCTGTGATACGGCATATCGACAGGCATATGGCGCAGATTTCTTACAGTGACGAAATCGGAAAGCGCACCCTTCGGCGTGATTCTCAAAAGCGAGGTGAACATATCGTACGAGCCGTTTTCGTTATCGTAGATAATCTGAAAGCGGACTGTTTCTCCGCGGAGTGCGGATATTTTTTCAAGTCTTTCAAACTTATCTACTTTTTCGTCTATAAACGGTTTTTCAAGTGAGGAAATAATTTTCGTCTTTATCATTTTTCTCTCCTGCAAGTATTTACCTATTACGGCATCGGTGCAGAAAACACCGATGCCGTATTTTTACAGAATTTTCGCTTTACTTGGGGTTTTACTCCTGTTGACCGTAGGTGACAAGTGTTTTTTCAAGAGCACCCTGCACGGCGGAATACTGAGATTCCCAATCGGATGCAAACGTGTTTGTACCCGATGCAAGACTGGAATTGATGAGTGTAGCATAAGTATTCATACCTACGCTCTTTGCAAAATAGTTATCCAAAAGCAAGGATTTAGGCGAGCAGAGTCCCGCTCTTATCAATTCAAGCATTGTTACCTGTGCGGGAGTCGCGGAAAGTTTGTACTTGAGCGCTACGTCAAAGTATTCGTATATAAGCGAGCCTTTTCCGTTGTCGGATTCTTCTGCGGACATCTGAAGATATGCAGAACTTTCCGTGAATTTGTCGGAGTTGTAAAGTATACCGCCTACGTTTGCGTTATCGGAAACCATGGATTTGTATTCAAGGTCGGGTGTATACTTCGGGTAAGGGATAATACCTACGCTATCATCCATATTCTGAATGAGTGTGCCTTCCATATTGAGAAGAGGTGCGTCAAATGCGAAGAGTGCTTTTGCATCAATGAACACTTTTGTAGAATCCATACTCTTGTTAGGACCGCCTGTAATTACGCTATAAAATCCCTCTGTTCTTGTCAAATCGAGCATAAAGTCAACGTAGTTATGTATTTCGCTTATATCGGTGACATATTTGAGTGTGCCGTTTTCGTCGGTTTCAAAGATGTCAAGATCTGCCGCAGAAAAGGTGGTACGAACAAGCCAAGATGCGTGGTTTATAGCGCCGAAGGTGTCTTCTGCATCATACTGACCGACAGTACCTGCGTCAACGTAAGCCATCTGAATCGTTCTCTTCATTTCGTCATAAGTCCATTCGCCTGCTTCAACAAGGTCGAAAAGGCTCTCGCTTCCGCCCTCACTTGCGAAAACTTCGTCATACATATCGAGGTTTACCATTATTCCGTAGGAATAACGAAGCACGTCAATGAAGTAGTCGCCTGCAAGCAAGAAGATTTTCGACTCGTCGAGGGTGTTTCCGTACATAAAATCGGAATACCAACCGTTCGTTGTGAAGTCAAAATAGTTTTCTTTTTCTGTGAGGAGCGCGTTGTAAAGAAGCCCCTTTATACCTGCGCGGATTATACCGTATTCCATAGTGGAAATAACGTCGGGGGAGTCCTCTAAGTCAGCAAGCACGAAGTTTTCAATAATGGTGAGTGTAAGGTCGGGAGTGTTCGCGGAATACTGGTCGCACAATTCGTATACAACGTTGAGACCGAGTGCGTCGGAAACTCTTCTATTTCTCTCGAATACTGTGTTTTGTACGGAATCCGTTGTATAATCGTTAGGACCTTTTATATACTTGACGGAAGTGTCTGCGCCTGCGTTTTCCGCATAGGTGGGAAGACTTGACGAAATGCTGATGATGATAGTGTCACCGTTAAAGTTTACGTCATCCCATTTCGAAGAAGTGTCTACGGTTTCTGTGGTTGCGTCGGGATCTTTCGCATTGTCGGGGTTTTTACCACCGCAAGCAGAAAGTGCGCAAACGAGCATACAGAGAATAAGCAACATAGAAATAATGCGTGTTTTCATAATGATTTTTCCTTTCGGTTTTATATTTTTTATATTTTATCAAACTACTTTTAGTTTCGTGTGATATTCTAAATATCAGATTATTGCGCCGTTTTTTGTCAGGCGGCGGCGAAGTTTCTGCACGTCAACTTCTGACGGAGATATTCCCTCTTTCGCTGCTATGGCGGCGGCAACGCCTGCGGCTTCACCGAGTGCCATACATTGCGCTGTCGGGCGGATAGCGCCGCTTGCAACGCGGGATGCAGAAATGCTTCTTCCCGCTACCAAGAGATTTTCCACCTTTTCGGGAAGCATAGCGCGATACGGAATGTGGAATCTCCAATGATTCATTTCCATATTTTTGACTTCTTCGGGGACTGGGTGTATATCTACGGAGTGACCGCCGCAAGCGATAGAATCCTCAAAATCCCTGCCGAGAAGTATGTCAAGTGTGGAGATTTTGTACTTACCGACGATGTGGCGCGACTCACGCACACCGATGTCGGGTACGTAACTTACGCGCGCGTTTTCAAAGCCAGGATAGTTTTGTTTTACCAAATCGGTAAATTTCTGCGCGCCGCTTATAAGATGATTCTGCCCTGCGGAGACCGCTTCTGCATCGAGAGGATTGCATTCGTAGTGGTTATAATCCGTGCAAGTGCAGAATGAAAGAAGGATTGCTTCATCTTTTCTCGGTGTGTTGTATACCTGAAATCTGCTTTTTTCACCTGTATTCGGATTGTTCAAATTCAGGCAGAATACTGCGGCTTCGCCGTTTCTGTGATTTTTCTTCACTTGTTCAAGTGTCATTTGACCGACTATTTGCACAGAAAATTTTCCTGTGGTTTGTTCAAGATAGTCAAAAAGTCTCTCAAAATCAACGCCGGAAACTCTGTACATTACGCCGCGTATCTGAAACTGGCCGACCTCGGAAGCGCCGCCCTCTTTAACGTCTTCTGCCGAAGCGCCGAGAATGCATTCTACACCTGAAAGTGCGGCAACGTCGGCGTCACCCGTGCAGTCGATAAAACATTTCGCGCGGTATTCGGTAAAGCCCTCTTTGTTTACTGTAACAACTCCTACTACTCTGTCTTCTTCCTTATTTACAAGGCAGACGCGAGTATCGTAAAGCACGTCAACTCCTGCTTCTGACAGCATCTCTACTAAAGTAATCTGCGCGCTATAGCGGTCGGTGAATACGTAACTTCCGCAATCGCCGTTTGTGCCGAGTGCACCGCCTTTGCGTATCATACGCATACAGTATTCGTGAGGAATACCGCCTACGACTTGCACTTTTTTCGGATTTGTGGAAAGGACGTCTATAACCTCGCGGTTATAGGTATTAACGTCTTTGCAATGCTCTGTGAATTTCGTAATTCCTGCCTCGCCGACAGTCAACATTCCGCCAACGGTAAACGAGCGCTCTAAAAGCAGAGTTTTCGCGCCCTCTCGCGAGGCGGCTATTGCGGCAAAGACACCCGAAGTGCCGCCACCGCAGACTATGACGTCATATTCTTTTCCTTGTTTTGCTTCTATGGAATAATTCATAATAAACTCCTGAAAAATATAATTCTCTACGCTAACTTTTCTATACTGTCCTGCCAGACTTTATATAAGAAGTTCCAAGTATCCGCACCCGAAACGCCTTCATTCGGTCGCAATTCAAAGGATACCGTCGCGCCGTCTTTTTCAAAATAACCGACCTCACGCAAGAGCAAAAGCAAAGTTGCGACGTCTTTTTCGGTATATTCTGATTCGGGGTAGCCGAAGGGGACGTGTCTGTCGCCGTAAAGCGAATTTTTCGGATTGCTGACTATATTGTTTCCAAGATGTACATGGGTGATAGTTTCACAAGAAAGGCGCACGGCAGATTCCATCGTCTCACGCATAAGGGGAATATGCGCCATATCCAATAGCATACCAAGGTTTTCCATACCGTCGCGTCTCATTTTGCGAATGAAGTCTGCCGTTTCTTTCGCAGGACCGAAGAGAAAACGCTTATCCATATCACGATCGGTGGGCTCAAGGCACAAAGCAACGTCGCTTGGCACTTCTTCAAATGCGGAGTAAAGCAGTTCCGCAAGTCGCTTTTTCGCGTCTTCGCGGTCTTCTTGCGAGTCGGGACCTGAGCCGAATATGATTTTTTTCGCGCCTGCTTCCAATGCAAAACCTACTTCTCTGCGGAGAAAGTCACACGCATAACGGCGCGCCCTTTTATCGCTTGATGCAGGGAAAACAGGCTCTTCTCCAAAGCGGTCGCCTATATTATAGTTTATCTGCTTTCCGCAGTTTTTGAGAATTTCTATTTCTTTGCGTGAAGTTTCGCTTGTGCGCCATACCCAACAGTCGAGCGCAGAGAGATTGGGAAGTGTAACAATCTCCTTCAATGAGTTGAGATGCGCTTTTTCGTCTACCATTGCAGGCGGATACAAGAATTGATGATTTACACCTAAAATTACGTTCATGCGTTCACCATTTCCTTTTCATATATAAGATACTGCGACCAGAGTTTCAAGAGATTGTCTCCGCGCATTACGACGGTGTTTTCGTTCTCGAATATCTCGGGATGCAAACTTTTCATTGTGTGAAGGTAGGGACATTCCGAATATTGTATTTTTATTTCATAGGGGGATTTGAGCACGAATGGCTCTACACGCGTTGTCGCTGCTTTTTTCGCGGCGATGCGAAGTTTTTCCGCCGTTACAGAGGGGGGATAGCATATAGCCTCATTCAAGCCGAGCGATTTTTTCACCGCACAAGTAGTAATACCCGAAATCAACTCTTCTGCTTCCTCGCATCCCTTATCGTCACCGCTTACGAATACAAGCGGCACCCCCTGCTCTCCTGCCAAAGCAGCCTCGACACCAATCTCACCGACCTTTATTCCGTTGAGGTAGATAGCATCGTATTCACGGAGATAACTGTGCGCCAAAAGTGCGCCCGAATGTTGCATCGTATGCAGACCGACAAGGCAGAGTCCGTCAATTCCGTCAGGACCTACACCGCGCCAAAGGTCAGAAAGAATAGGCTTGCCCTCAATGACAGGACAATCAACACGCGACAAATCTATGTTTCTGCCGTCTGTGTGCATATCGTAAAGAATGACGTCTGCACCCGCATCACGCATACCGTCAATGACGGCGCACACGTCGTTCATTAGCATTTGCTTTCCTATTTCTCCGTGCTCCGCTTGCGGAAAAGTAGTAATTCCGCTCACACCTTCTATATCTGTCATAACCAAAAATTTCATAACTGTCTCCGATTCATTAGCAATATTATTAGTAATAATTTATTCATAATTACCTTGTTATTCGCATTATAGCACTAAAAAAATATATTGTCAAGAAAAAAATCAGAAAAAATGCTTGACTTTTCAAAATTTTTATGTTATATTATTAGTAATAATTTTTCATTGAGGTGAGATTATGGGTAAAAAAGTAACGAGTACGGACGTTGCGCGTCTTGCGGGGGTATCGCAGACGACGGTATCTTTTGTTTTGTCGGGCAAAGACGAAAATTCTATTCCTCTTGTGACAAAGGAACGCGTTCTCAAT
>JAZOLR010000126.1:0-1713 GCA_045653255.1 Eubacteriales bacterium
ATGGTGGAATCCCGAACTTGACGCGCAAGACGGCGGTTGGCAGACACTCCAAGGTCTTAACGCGATAGGCTCCGGCGGACTTTTCGGTCTTGGTCTTGGAAACAGCAGAATGAAATACAGTTACGTTTCAGAACCTGCAAACGACTTCATTTTCACAATCACTTGCGAGGAACTCGGTTTCGTTGGTGCGGTCGGTATTATGGCACTTTTCGCCGTGTTCGTATACAGAGGATATAAGATAGCGATAACTAACCGCGATACTTTTGCAAGACTTACCGCATTCGGTATAACTACTCAAGTTGCGGTGCAGGCACTTCTCAATTTTGCCGTCGTTACCAACACTTTCCCGAATACAGGTATTGCACTTCCCTTTTTCAGTTACGGCGGTACTTCTCTTGTCGTTCTTTTTGCGGAGATGGGAATTTTGCTTGCCATTTCGAGAACTTCACACCTGAAATTCAGATAATAAAGAGAATAGACACAATAAAGAAAACAAAAGGTAATTATATATGAGAGTTGTTCTTACAGGCGGCGGTACGGCGGGGCACGTTAACCCCGCCATCGCCATAGCAGAGATAATAAAAGAAAATATAAGCGACGCGGAAATATTCTTCGTCGGAACAAAAGAGGGAATGGAAAACAGACGCGTCTCGGAAGTAGGATTTCCGATGTATCACGCCGAGGCGCGCGGATTCGACCGCAGTTTGAGTCTAAAGAACCTCTACGCTATATGGCTCGCTTTCTACTCCCCTATAAAGACGAAAGCACTCATAAAGAAGTTGTCTCCCGATATAGTTATCGGTACGGGCGGATACGTATCGTTCCCCGTACTGAAAGCGGCGAGCATGTGCAAAGTACCGACGGTGTTGCACGAGTCTAACGCACGCCCGGGACTTACGGTAAGATTGCTTGAAAACCGTGTCTCGCGCATACTTTTGAATTTTTCGGAGAGCGAAAAATTTCTCAAGCACAAAGAAAAGATAACCGTTACGGGAAATCCTATGAGAACTGCATTTTCAACTGCAAACAGAGAAAACGCAAGAAAAGAACTCGGTCTTCGTGAAAAAGACAAACTCATACTCTCATTCGGCGGCAGTCGCGGCGCAAAAGCATTAAACAAAACCTGCGTCGAAATGATGGCGGCATTCTCGGAGAAAAACGAAAACGTATATCACATTCACGCAACGGGGGAAGAAAACTTCGAAGAAGTAAAAGAAAAATTCGACTCGCTGATAGAAAACCCAAGCGGCAGGTCAAGTATTCGTCCTTATATACACAATATGCCGACGCTCATGGCGGCATCAGACGTTGTAATCTCACGCGCAGGGGCAATGACACTTTCGGAAATTTCCCTTGTAGGCAGGGCAAGTATTCTCATACCCTACCCTCACGCAACAGACAACCATCAGTACACAAACGCGAAAGTTCTTGCTGACGATGGCGCGGCTATCCTTGTCGAAGAAAATAATCTTTCGGTGGAAGTATTGACAAATCGCGTAAAAAATGTTATAGAAGATAGTGAGTTCAGAAATGAAATGGAAAGCAAAGTGAAAAATCACGCTTTCCCAGATGCAAACCGCAGAGTGTTTGAAGAAATAATGAAACTCGTAAATAAAAAATAAAGAGGTAAAAAATGAACTACGGCAGTCAAGGAGACGAGAAAACTCGTGTCCGCGCGGCAGTAAGCGAAAGCGACGTGAAAAGACGCTCGTC
>JAZOLR010000127.1:0-2188 GCA_045653255.1 Eubacteriales bacterium
GGTATATTTTGGAGAGACCGTAAAAAAGGTTCGTTTTATGTTTGCGTTAGTTCACGGTTTTTCTCGTAAATACAAATTTAGTTTTCTTTAAAGAAGGCTTCGTATTTCGGCGTAACCGAAAATGCCGAAAAAACTATAAAATAAGAAAAAGGAATTCGTCGGTATAAACTTTACTAAAACAAAAAGAAATGCCGGCGCATTTCTTTTTGTTTTATCATTTTAGTAAGGGAAAATATTGCCATTTGAAAGGACAAAACTTTCAAAAAGTTGCATATTTCTTGACAAAAATGACAAAAAGCGGCGAAATATGCAAGTCAAAGTGAAAAAAGTTGTAGAATATGCGAAAAAATTCAAAAAAATGTGTAAAAAGTATTGAAATGGTTTTTTTGCTGTGGTATAATGTTTCATAATAAAATTTACATTATATCATATATTATGTAATTTAATTTTGGAGGAAATATATTATGGCATTCAAGAGCGCATATCTTTCCGACCTTATGGAAAGAGTAGAAAAGCGTAACCCCGGTGAAAAAGAATTTCACCAGACAGTAAAAGAAGTGCTTGAGTCTATCGAGCCCGTTCTTTTGCAGAACCCCAAGTACATTGACGCGGGTGTTATCGAACTTATGGTAGAACCCGAAAGAGTAATCAAGTTCAGAGTTCCGTGGGTTGATGACAACGGCAAGATTCAGGTAAACAAAGGCTACCGCGTACAGTTCAACAGCGCAATCGGTCCTTACAAGGGCGGTCTTCGTTTCCACCCCACAGTAAATGAAAGCATTATGAAGTTCCTCGGCTTCGAGCAGACCTTCAAGAACTCTCTTACCTCACTTCCTATGGGCGGCGGTAAGGGTGGTTCCGACTTCGACCCTCAGGGCAAGTCTGATATGGAAGTTATGCGTTTCTGCCAGAGTTTCATGACAGAACTTTCGAAGTACATAGGCGCGAACACCGACGTTCCTGCAGGTGACATCGGCGTAGGCGCGCGTGAAATAGGCTATATGTTCGGTCAGTACAAGAGACTCCGCGACGAGTTCGCAGGCGTTCTCACAGGTAAGGGTATTCCTTACGGCGGCTCTCTCATTCGTCCCGAAGCAACAGGTTACGGCGCAGTTTACTACACCGTTGAAATGCTCAAGTACTTCGGCGATGACATAAAGGGCAAGACCTTCGCTATCTCCGGTTTCGGTAACGTTGCTTGGGGTACTGTAAAGAAGGTTAACGAACTCGGCGGTAAGGTTATTACAATCTCCGGTCCTGACGGATACGTATACGATCCCGACGGAATTTCCACCGATGAAAAGGTAAACTATATGCTCGAAATGCGTGCTTCTTGCCGCAACAGAGTAGAGGACTATGCAGACAAGTTCGGCGTTAAGTTCTTCCCCGGTGAAAAGCCGTGGGGTGTAAAGGCAGACATTCTTATGCCTTGCGCTACTCAGAACGAAGTAGGTATGGAAGAAGCAGAAAAGATGGTAGCAAACGGCCTCAAGTACTACGTTGAAGTTGCTAATATGCCTACCACAAACGAAGCAGTTGCATACCTCAAGGCAAACGGCGTTATCGTTGCTCCTTCAAAGGCAGTAAACGCAGGCGGCGTTGCAGTTTCAGGCCTTGAAATGTCTCAGAACTCTATGCGTTATAGTTGGTCTGCAGAAGAAGTTGATGCAAAACTTTACACCATTATGAGCAACATCTTCCACAACTCCGTAAAGGCAGCAAACCAGTACGGTATGAAAGATGACCTCGTAGCAGGTGCAAACATTGCAGGCTTCATTAAGGTTGCGGATGCTATGATGGCATACGGAGCAGTATAATTTTAGTGCTTGTATCTTTAGGTGAGAGCACTAGCGAAAATCTCTGCGCATAGGTGGTAGTGCGGGGAAAGATAAAAAGTTGCTTGGTTTAGCACCGGGCAACTTTTTTATTGTATAACGAAGCCTTTGCAAAAAGGCTTCGTTATACAATAAGAACCCGATTTTACATTGTGAAATCGGGTTCTTTCACTTTTTGCGAGTAAAAAGTATGTTGTCGCTATTCTTAACGAGACGAATATTTTTCTTTATAATAATTATTTTTTATACTCTTTCGGATTTCTTTTCGTCACCTTTTTGAAAAGTTTGCTGAAGTAATAAACGTCGGGAATGCCTACCGCTTCGGCGGCGCTCGTTACCGTGTAGTCACCGCT
>JAZOLR010000128.1:0-2423 GCA_045653255.1 Eubacteriales bacterium
CTTAAAAATACGCTCTCGGGGATAATTTGAAGGTCTTGCCCTTTGAGGATAAGTTGCTCCGCCCTTTTATGTTTGCTTGACTTGCCCTCTTTTATCGTGGAGCAATAGTCGAAATTACCTAAAACGAGGAAGTTTGTTTTCTTTGTTACGCCGTCGCCCAAAATGCCGCCGAGGTTTGCGACGAGTTGCGCCGCGTCCTTGCGTTGCATACTTTCGAGAGTCCCCGTAAACGCGACCACCTTGCCGTAAAACGGGTTGACGGGGACGATGACGGTAGACGTGGCGGTAATGCCCGAAATAGAGCCGTGGTAATCGTTGCAGTGAATTTACATGCCGTTTGTAGTTATGTATTCCTTCAGTTTAACATATAACGCGTGCGTTGTTTCACAATCGGCGGCGGAGCGGTGCGCGACGTCTTGCGATATGCCGAAATATTCCGCAAGAGTAACGAGTTTATGATTTTCGACGGGTAAGCCGCATTTTTTCGCGAGCCTCATTGTATCGACAAAGTTGTTTGAAAATTTCACGTCGAGCAGATTTGCCGCGTCGTCGTATATAAAATTAACGTCAAAATTTGCGTTGTGCGCTACGAGGACGGAGTCGCCGACAAATTCAAGCAAGCGCGGCAACGCCTCCTCTATCTCGGGCGCGCCCTCCAACATAGCGTCGGTAATTCCCGTATGCTCAACAATAAACGGGTCGAGAGGGACGCCCGCCGATACGAAGGAGTGGAAACGCGCAACCTCGATGTCGCCCGCATATCTTATCGCGCCTATCTCGATTATGCCGTCAAACGAGGGCATAAGACCCGTTGTTTCAAGGTCAACGACAACGTAATCGTCGAGCAACGATAAAAGGCTTTTGCCCTTAAACTCGCGCTCGTTAATCGTCTTTATACCAAACATACTTAATATATCAATCATAATTGCAACCTCCTATAATTGCCTTCCGTATGACGGGAGGCTTTTTAATTTCCCTCCGACATCTCGTTTTCGAGTTTATACGCGTACGTCAAAAGCGCATTTTTGCGGCGAATATCGAGGCTCGCGCAAATACGTATCAACTCGGACTCAAACTCGGAAATCTCCACCGTGCCGTTGCCGTTTATTGTAACGGTGTTGTTATGGTTGCGGTCGCCGAATATCCCTTGATTTACCGTTTGAGAGGGAGAGGGCGCGTATTCCTTGCCCGTAATCAAATAATCGGTTGATACCCCGAGAATTTCCGCAATAAGACCGATTGTGTCCGCGCTCGGGGTTGTCTTTTTGCGTTTCCAATCGGAAATCGTCGCTTGTCTTACACCGATTTTTTCCGCAAGTGCCGATTGCGTTATCCCTTTTTCCTTTAACAAATTAAAAATGCGCTCAAACATAGTTTTTTGATACCTCCAAAAGAAAATATAGAAATATCGTAAAAACCTCTTGACAAATTACGATTTATGGTATAGAATATAAGCAAGGTTATAGAAATATCGTATAAAATGGCTATAACCCCGCCTCGGAAATTGACAAGCGGGTTTTACGGTAGTATGAAGTGGCATTTGTATTATACCAAAAATAATTACGCTTGTCAATAACCAAGAGTTATAAAAACCGCAAAATCAATTAAAAAAATTACGGAGGTTAGTAAAATGTTAGGCGAAAGACTCAAACAAGCACGCGAGGCGGCGGGAATGTCGCAAGCAGAAGTCGCCCGCGAACTCGGGTTAAGTCAACCCGCGTACTCGTATATCGAGAACGGCGAAAAAAACCCCTCTTTACCCGTGGCAAAGCGACTCGCGGTCGTTTTGCACACCTCGCTCGATTATCTTGTCGGCATTAAGACCGAGAAAAATTAACGGAGGTACATAATGAAGGAAAAAATCAAACGCGCCCTCGCTTGGCTCGTATTTGCTCTTTCGGGCGGCGGTGACATCGCGACCGAGGCAGTAAACGACGGACTTTGCGACTTCTCGGGGCAAGGCAAAAACAAATACGGAAAGTAAGGAGATACCGAAAATGGAAACAACCAACCGCACCAAAACAAACCCCTTTACGGCTTTTGGCACACCCGCAAAGGTATTTATCGACGGCATACCAACCGCAAACGATTGTATCGCGCTTGCGCTTGATTTTATTGCGAGCAAACCGCGCTTGATAAAGTCGTTTGTTGTGTCGCGTATCAACGGCGTTGTAAAACTTTACATCGCAACCACCCGCGACAACCCGCACCGTCCATTGACCGTAACAAAGGAGGGCAAAGTGTTATGACAAAAAACAAATCAACCGTTTTGACGATTTACTCGCGCTCCCCTTTGAAATACCGATACAAAACAGAGGGGCAAGAGTGTATTTTCAACGCTCCCGCGAAGGACGCCGCACCGATTGAGGAATACGTCGGCGCCGCCGCAGAGGGCGAAATGTGGAGAATACGTTTTGACAGAC
>JAZOLR010000129.1:0-2051 GCA_045653255.1 Eubacteriales bacterium
TGCGGTACGTGCTATACTTATGATGGTGTCAAACACTTCGGGCGTGACGGGCGGTATCTTCTTGCCTACTCTTGCGTTTGGTGCTATGATTGGCGCGCTTTGCGCGGAAGGTTTTCTCGCTCTTGGCGTTATTACGGAAGAATACTACGAGTTTTTTGTAATGCTCGGTATGGTATCTTTCCTCGGTGCATCTTCGAAAATTCCCGTTACGGCATCTGTTTTCGCTATCGAGGCTCTTGGCGGAATGGGCAATATTCACGCGGTCATTATTGCGGTTACTACTGCGTTTTTGACCATTGAGGCATCGGGACGCGAGGACTTCACGGGCACGGTCATTCAAAAGAAGGCAAAAGCGATACACAAAGGGAAAGAGGCGCACATCATTGAAGTGCCGCTTACCGTGTATAAAGGTTCATTCGTTATCGACAAGGAATTGCGAGATATTCTCTGGCCTGCGTCCTGCGTTTTCCTCTCTATAGAGAAAGGCCCTAACAAGACGGACAAGGTGGGAATTGCGGAAGGTGATATTCTCACGGTGCGCTATAAGACATACGACCCTATAGCGACGGCAGAAGAATTTGAAGTACTTGTCGGTGACCAATCCGAAGAAATAGACAAGATAATGCGACCCGAATAAAGACGGCGCAAGTGAATTAAACGGCATCGGCAAAACGGTGAGAACATACCGTTCATTGCAAAAAAATGCTTCGGCGTATTATCCGCAAAGGATAAGCCGAAGCATTTTTTTGAAAACTACTGTTAAAGTTAAATATCCAAGATTTACACTTTTGCGCACTCAATCCAACGCAACACGTGCCTTGTATTCCGAGGGTGTCATCTTTATATGCTTTTTATAGAGGCGGTAAAAGTTCGAATAATTGTTAAAGCCCGATTTGTATGCCGCTTCCTTTACCGTTTCGCCGTTTTTTATATATTCGTTGCATTTAACAAGACGGCGAAGAATTATATAATCCCACAAGGAAACACCTGCCTTCTCCTTGAAAAGATGCTCTATTCGGCTTTTACTCAAGTAGAATTCATCCGCTATTTTTTCTATGCTCATATCACTTGAAAGGTTTGCGTTTACGTATTCTATAATGCTTATTACCGTCTGATTCTGCAACGGCACAACTGTATGCACTTCCGTTTTTTCTTCGTATGCATCGCAAGCGGCGGACAAAACCTCTACTATTTTACAAAGGCACAGGGCATCGGATTTTTTTTGGTTGCTTTTTGCCAATTCAAGCATTTCTTCAAGCAAGACGTCAAGCTTATACTGCTTTGCCGTCTCGGAGGGGATCACGTTTTTAATTCCGCGCATACGGCAGTTAAAGCAGGAAAAAAACTCATCAATATCCGCACCGAAGCCCGAAAGGACGGAGGGATTGACGTAAAGGACTATTCTCTGCTGATACACTCCGTCCGTCAATTCGTAACGGTGTATCTCGTAGGGCGACATAATTATTACGTCACCGTCAGATACCGCATAGGGATTTCCCTCCGCTCGAAGAATTCCCCTACCTTTTTTCAAATACATAATTGCAAAATCGCGGTCATAGTGAAATTTGACGGAAATATCATCCTTATTCGTTATTCCCTCGGTATAGTATAGCGCATAGGACGGTTCTTCCTTTACACACGTTCGTTTGAAATAGGTTTCCATATTCTCATCCGCCTTCCTTCATAGCATGATTATACAACAAATCTGCAAAATTGTCAATTGTATATCTTATATTACTGTGATATAATGTGTTGTATTAAAAGTTTTTAAAAGGAAATCAAAAATATATGATAAAAATTATTTTGGTTCGTCACGGATACAGCGAAGCGAACAAGGCAAACCGATTCTGCGGTCAACACGATGCGCCGCTTGACGAAAGGGGACGTATTCAGGCAAACGAGGTATCGGAGTACATAAAAAGCACTTATAATAATATAAGCGCGATATATTCAAGCGACCTGTCGCGTGCGTACGATACTCTTTTGCCGCTTTCCGAAAAGATAGAAGTACCGATAACAAAGGACAAAAATCTGCGTGAAATTGACGTAGG
>JAZOLR010000130.1:0-17487 GCA_045653255.1 Eubacteriales bacterium
AGAAACGCAACGTCAAAAATGCCGTGATGCGTCGCACCGTCCGAGGTCGCAAGTCCTGCTCTGTCAACACATACTCTAACGGGGAGTTTCTGTAGCGCTATATCGTGCAAAAGGTTGTCGTATCCTCTCTGCAAAAACGTGGAATAAACTGCAAAATAAGGTTTCATTCCCGCTGCAGCAAGTCCTGCCGCAAAAGTAAGCGCGTGCTCTTCTGCTATTCCGACGTCGAAAAAGCGTTCGGGGTACTCTTTGCTAAATTGCAAAAGTCCCGTACCGTCTGCCATTGCCGCGGTTATTGCACAAATTTTTTCGTCTTTTTTTGCCATTTCGGAAAGTTCTTTTCCAAACACAGACGGGAATTTTTCCTTGTCGCTTGAATTGACGTAGACGCTATGATAGAGGTTGGGGTTTTCTTCTGCCGCGGAATAACCTTTTCCTTTTTTTGTTTTGAGGTGAATTATTGCACTTTCACCCTTTTCTTTTGCCTCTTTCAGAAGATGTTCTACAAGTTCAAAATTATTGCCGTCAACGGGGCCGATATAGAAAAGTCCAAGTTCTTCAAAATAGTTACTTGCGTACAGAATATTTTTAAACCACTGTTTTACATTTCTTACCGCACAGAAAAGCGAATTACCTATAAGAGGAATTTTCTTCAAGAAATTCACCGTACGTTTTTTCGTTTTCAAGTATCTGCGCGAGGCGCGTATGCCGGATATATACTGAGCAAACCCGCCTATGTTTTTCGAGATAGACATCTCGTTTTCGTTGAGGATTATTATGAGTTTCAAATCCGACTTGCAGTTGTTGAGCGCTTCGTGTACCATTCCGCCCGTGAATGCGCCGTCGCCTATAACGGCGATAGTATACGCATCGTTTCCTGCTAGTTTGTCCGCTTCGGCAAATCCAAGTGCGGCAGATATAGACGTACTGCTATGCCCTGCACCGAATGCATCGTGCTCACTCTCTTTTCTTTGAGTGAATCCGCAAAGTCCGCCCGCCTGACGAAGAGTGTCGAACCCGTCTTTTCTGCCCGTTATTATTTTGTGAATATAACTCTGATGCCCTACGTCCCATATAATTCTGTCTTTGGGAGTAGAGAAAACTCTATGCAAGGCGAGTGAAAGTTCAACTACACCAAGATTTGACGCGAGGTGACCTCCGTTTTTCTCTACCTTTTCAAGTAAAAATTCTCGTATCTCTTCTGCAAGTTGGGGGATTTCCGTCTCCGACAATGCGCGAAGGTCTTCGGGACTGTTTACTTTATCTAATATTTTATATGCCATTTCAAATTTACCTTATTTTCAATCTAAGTATTTTTATTCTTCTTCGCCTACCGTGTCCTTTGGTGAGTGACCGAGGGCTTTCTTGTATGCTCGGTAAAAAGAAGAATAGTCTCCAAAGCCTACGCGGAATGCGGCATTTGCAGCGGTTTCTCCGTTTTCTATCATCTCTTTTGCAAGCATTGCCCGCTTTCCGTTGAGGTAGCCGACAATAGAAATACCGTTATGCGCTTTAAATGCTCGGCAGAGATAAAATTTACTGACGTAAAAGTTCTTTGCGAGGTCGTCAAGAGATATTGGCGAAGATATGTTGTCGTTGAGATATTTTATAACGCGTGCGCCAAGCGGCTCGTTTTCACGAACGTTTATCTGCGGGTCTGCGAGTGACAAAAGCACAAGCAATTCCGAAAGGAAGAAACGCGCGAGTTTGTGCGCTTGTTCTTCGGGAACGTTTTCGAGACTGTCAAACTTTTCAAAAACCGACAAAAGCGATATTGGCATATCGGCGGCGGAATAGAAATTCCCTTCTCCGTGCGGAGTATTTTCAAAATACTTTACCAAGTCTTCTGACCATCCTGAAAGGAAGTCCTTGTCAAAATAAAGAACGTATCTTTCATAGGGCAAGTCTGCTGTAAGATTCACGTAATGATATTCGTGTGGGCGAAAAATCATCATAGTGTTTTTACAAAGTTTGCATTCATTACCCTCTACGACGTATCTTCCCGTACCTTGTAAAACGTATATTATTTCATAAAATTCGTGACAGTGTCTGTAAAAATTCGCAGGGTTGACGTGTTCGTCATAAGAGTGCCAAAAATGTATGTCACCCATATTAAAATTCTTTCCCATATCATCACCAAGTCGGAAACTACTATACTTAAATTTCCGTATTTTTTCATTTTTATATATTTTAACACAAATGGGCAAGATTTGCAATAGCAATTGCAATAATAACAATAGAAATGTTCATAAAAATATCTTATAATAAAATTAATAATATGCTAAATAGGCATAATTTGTAATTTTATTCAAAAAACGCAATGAGGTAACTATTATGAAACTTGGTGCACAACTTTTTTCAGTAAGGCAATTTACGCAAAACTACGAGGATTTACGTTCCACTTTCGGCAAACTCAAGGACATAGGATACGACTCTGTTCAGGTATCTGCTATCGGTCCTATCCCTGCGGAAAAGATTGCAGAGGCATCGAATGACTATTCTCTTCCCGTGACCTGCACACACACCCCTCTCAAAAGAATTCTTGAGGAAACTGACAAGGTTATAGAAGAACACAAAATTTTCGGTTGCAGTCAAATAGGAATAGGCTGGATAGACCCGAAAGAGTATGACACCGTAGAAAAAGCAACTGCGCTTATAGAAAAATTAAGCGTACCCGCAAAAAAGATAAAAGCGGCAGGACTTTCACTCGCTTATCACAATCACGCGGCAGAGTTTGACGATATTGGCGGCACTTGTTTTCTTGACTTGATGATAGACACATTCCCCGAGATGCATTTCATTCTTGATACATACTGGGCAGTATATGCCGACAAAGACCCGATTGATTACATAAACAAGATAGGCGGCGCAAGAATGGAAAACATGCACTTCAAGGATATGGCAACTGCAGGCAAGGGTAAAATATGCGCTTGCGGAAACGGAATTCTTGATTTCGCAAAAATATACGACGCGGCAGAAAAAGCAGGTGTTAAAAACGTAATGGTTGAAGAAGATAACGCACAGGACGAGTACGGCGATGCGTTCAAAGAAATGGCAATAAGTTACGAACACCTCAAACACTTGTTCAACAAATAAACTGACGAAAGAAAGGCAATAAAATGAATATTTTATCTATTGGAAACAGTTTTTCCGTTAATGCGCATCAATATTTGCACAAGATAGCGCGTCTGGACGAAAAGCAGCCCATACTTGCGTGGAATTTATACATAGGCGGATGCAGTCTCGTTACGCATTTCCGCAATTATCACCTTGACGCCGATGCATATATGCTCTACCTCAACGGAATGAAATCGGAACTCAAGATTTCCATAAAGAAGGCTTTGCTTGCTTTGGACTGGGATATAGTAACTGTACAGCAGGCAAGTTTGTATTCTTACAAATACGACTCGTATCAGCCTTATATTTCCGAATTGACAGATGCTATAAGAGAACTTTGCCCGAAGGCAAAAATAGTCGTTCATCAGACCTGGGCTTACGAGCCTGATTCCGACAAACTTGCATTGACAGGATTTGAAAAAGATTCTGATATGTTCCGTGAGATAGCAGGTTGCTACGACAAGGCGGCGAAAGCGATAGACGCAGATTTCATCATCCCTGCGGGTTACACAATGCAGGCGATGCTCAAAATGGGTATCCCGAAAGTTCACGCAGACGGCTTCCATGCTAACAGTATAGGAATGCTCGGTATCGGCTTGACGTGGTATCAAGCACTCACAAAGAGAAGCGTGAAGAATCTTGACTTCTCACACTTTGACTTTGACGGCATTCATACAGAAGAAGAAATAGAAATTGCAAAACGCGCTTCCTATGAGGCGGTAAAAAAATACGGTTTGATATAAACCGCGCTTTAAGGAGGATATAAAATGAACGTATTATCAATAGGCAACAGTTTTTCTGAAGACGCTCAACGCTATCTCAACAAAATAGCGAGAGCGGATAGCAAAAACGGAGTTTTCACCTGCAATCTTATGATAGGCGGATGCCCTTTGTCTACTCATTACAGAAATATGAAGTCGGAAGAAGAAGCATACCACTTGCAGGTAAACGGAATGATGACCTGCACTAAAATATCGCTCAAAAAGGCGCTTCTTTCTATGAACTGGGACGTGATAACACTCCAGCAGGTAAGCAGACTTTCATTCAACTACGACTCATACCAGCCCTATCTCAATGAGTTGGCGGCTTACGTAAAGAAGTACTGTCCCAAGACAAAAATCGCTATCCACGAAACTTGGGGTTATCTCCCCGAATCCGATACGCTTCACAGAATGGGTTATGAAACTCACAACGAAATGTACCGCGACGTTGCTGCTTGCTATGCCAAGGCAGCAAAAGAGATAGATGCAGACCTTATACTTCCCTCGGGTTACGCAATGAAAACTTTGCTTGAACTCGGAGCACCCTCGATACACAGAGACACAATACACGCAAATGACCTCGGCCGTTTCACTATTGCTCTTACGTGGTATCAGGCATTCACGGGCAGAGACGTAAAAGACGTTGATTTTTCTCATCTCGACTTTGACGTTGACCTCACCGCAGAGGAAATAGCACTCGCAAAGAAGGCATCTTACGAAGCGGTTAAAAAATACGGATATAACGTTTAAAATAATACTAAATAAAAATACCAAGGAGAACACACCTATGGCAAGATTTGTATTTTCTGCATTTGCAGACGAGGCAGCCAACTCACTTGACGAGCAGATTATCGCTCTTAAGAGAAACGGAGTAACTTATATTGAGCCGAGAGGACTTGACGGAAGCGGAATTCTCGACAAGACCGACGAGGAACTCAAAGTTATCAAAGAAAAACTTGATGCAAACGGAATCAAGGTTTCTTCTATCGGTTCACCTATCGGTAAGTATGATATTACTGCTGATTTTGAACCTCATTTCGAGGCATTCAAGCGCGCAATTAACGCAGCAAAAATGCTCGGCACAAAGAACATAAGAATGTTCAGTTTCTTCATTCCCGACGGAAAATATGCAGAATACCGTGACGAAGTAATAAGACGTCTTACCGCTATGCTTGAACTTGCGAAAGCGGAAGGCATCACTCTCTGCCACGAGAATGAAGCAAAGATATACGGTCAGGATATTGCACAGGTTGAAGACCTTCTCAACACTCTCCCCGATATGAAGGGAATTTTTGACCCTGCAAACTATCTTCTCACAGACAACGACCCTGTAAAGGGAATTGACATTACACTTCCCCACCTTGAATACATTCACGTAAAGGACGCGTTTGCATTTGAAAGAACTATTGTTCCCGCAGGCGAGGGCGAAGGTTATATAGGCGAAGCGATACTCAAAGTACACGACGCATATCCTGACAAACTCGTTATCTTGACGATTGAGCCTCACCTTGCAGAGTTCGTCGGTTACGCATCTATCGACGAAAGAAAACTTGTAGGAAAGCACGCTTTTAAAGACAACAACGAAAGTTTCGACTATGCTTGTTCTGCTCTTGCAAAGGTTATGAAGACTGCAGGTTTTGAACGCGGCGAAGACGGAATCTGGACAATGAGAGATTTAAAGAAAGTCCGTTTCGGTATCGTGGGTATGGGAAACCAGGGTAAGTATTACGCAAATATTTTGACCGAAGGCAAGGTAAGAAACGGTGTCCTTGCCGCAATGTGCGATAACGACCCGAAAGCACTTGACAAGGCAAAAGAACTTTACGGCGAAAACTACGCTTACTTCTCTGACGCAGAGGAAATGATGAAGTCGGGTCTTATTGACACAGTACTCGTTGAAATTCCTCACTACGACCACGCAAAAATAGCAATAATGGCGATGGACAACAACTTACACGCGATCGTTGACAAGCCTGCAGGCGTTTATACAAAGCAGGTAAACACAATGCTCAAGCGCAACGAGACAAACGACAAAGTTCTCGGTATTATGTTCAATCAGCGCACAAATCCCGCATTCCGCAAGATGAAGCAGATGATTTCCGACGGTGAAATCGGTGAAATCAAGCGTACAAACTGGATAATTACCGACTGGTACAGAACTCAGTTCTACTATGATAGCGGCAACTGGAGAGGAACTTGGGACGGCGAAGGCGGCGGAGTTCTT
This sequence comes from Eubacteriales bacterium, assembly GCA_045653255.1. Classification (GTDB taxonomy): domain Bacteria; phylum Bacillota; class Clostridia; order Oscillospirales; family CAG-272; genus UBA1740. The sequence continues at coordinate 6,103 of JAZOLR010000130.1, forward strand.
TATAAGCAAGCACCTCATCAACTTGACCTCTTCCAGTGGATAATCGGTATGATGCCCTCTAAAGTTCGTTCTTTCTGCCATTTCGGAAAGTGGCATGACATCGAAGTTGAAGACGACGTAACAACATACTGCGAATATCCTAACGGCGCAACCGGCGTATTTGTTACAACTACAGCAGATACTCCCGGTACAAACAGATTTGAAGTTACAGGTACTAAAGGTACTTTGATATTTGAAAACGACCGTCTCACGTTTAAGAAACTCAAAGTAGACGAGCGCGAGCATTGCTACACTGCTACAAGCGGATTTGCACATGCAGAATATACAACTCACGCAGTAAACATTTACGGCGAAAACGTACAGCACAAGGGCATACTCAACAACGTAGCAAACACCATTCTCGGACTTGAAGAACTTTTCGCTCCCGTAGAAGACGGTATATGCGGTGTTGAACTTGCAAATGCTATGCATATGTCGACCTGGGAAGATAAGATGCTTTCACTTCCTATCAATCCTAACAAGTTTGAAAAGAAACTTATGGCAAAGATAAAGGAAACAAAGAAAAAGGCTTCAAAGAAAGCCTAAAAATAAAAAGTACTAGGAGAAATAAAAATGAAGATACCATTCAGAATTGACCTTGCAGGCAAGGTAGCGGTTGTTACCGGCGGCGGCGGAGTTCTCTGCTCTGCTTTCGCAAAGGCTCTCGCAGAATGCGGCGCATCAGTTGCAGTTCTTGACCTCAATCTTGCAGCGGCAGAAAAGGTTGCAAACGAAATAGTAGCAGACGGCGGAAAGGCAATCGCAGTTGCCGCTAACTGTCTTGAAAAAGAAAGTCTCGATGCGGCATGCGCAACAGTAGAAGAAAAACTCGGTGTGTGCGACATACTCATAAACGGTGCAGGCGGAAACAATCCCCGCGCAACAACTGCAAACGAGTATTACGAAGCAGACGACCTTCCCTCCCCTGACAAGCAGGACTTCTTCTCAATCAAGCCCGAAGGCATCAAGTTTGTATTTGACCTCAACGTAACTGCTGCATTCCTCACCACACAGGTTTTCGCAAAGGGTATGGCAAAGAAGGGTTCGGGAAATATACTTAATATTTCCTCTATGAACGCATACAGACCTTTGACAAAGATTCCCGCATACAGTGCAGCAAAAGCGGCGGTTTCCAACTTTACACAGTGGCTTGCAGTTCACTTCGCAGGCGCAGGAATAAGAGTTAACGCTATCGCGCCCGGATTCTTTGTAACGGCACAGAATAAGAGCCTCCTCTTCAACGAAGACGGCACTCCTACGCCCAGAACAGAAAAGATACTCCGCAATACACCTATGAACAGATTCGGTGAATCCGAAGAATTGCTCGGTGGTATGCTCTGGCTCGTTTCCGACGAAGCGGCAGGATTTGTAACAGGTATTATTCTTCCCGTTGACGGCGGTTTCTCCGCTTATTCGGGTGTATAATTACCGACACAAATCAATATAAAAATACCCGACGGAATTTCAAAATCCGTCGGGTATTTTTTAGAAAAGAATGAGTTAGGTATAGTAAATTTGCGAAACTAACCGTTAGCACCAAAAAAAACTAACGGACGGGACACCGACAAAAAATAATAAACTACCCGATTTTACAATCGGGTAGTTTATTATTTTAATTATTAGTCTTCGTTCTTATTCTTGAAGTTAAGAACAACGTTTGCGATGATACCGAGGATAAGAGCGCATGCGATAGTGGTCAACGTAACCTTTCCAAAGGAAACGCTCAAACCGCCGATACCGGGGATAAGTATAGCAGAAACTACGAAGAGGTTCTTCGACTTGTTAAGGTCTACCTGCTGAATCATCTTCAAACCTGAAACTGCGATAAAGCCGTAAAGTGCAACGCAAACGCCGCCCATTACACAGTTAGGAATGGAAGCAAGGAAGGTAACGAAAGGACCGAAGAAGGAGATTACTATACTCATAATAGCCGCAACGGATACTGTAATAACCGATGCGTTACGTGTGATAGCAACGCAACCAACGCTCTCGCCGTACGAGGTGTTGGGGCAACCGCCGAAGAAAGCACCTGCGATAGAACCTACACCGTCACCGAGAAGTGTACGATGCAAACCGGGTTCTTCGAGAAGTTCCTGACCGATGATGGAAGAAAGATTCTTATGGTCTGCTATATGCTCTGCAAATACAACGAATGCAACGGGAACATAAGCAACTGCAACTGTTGCGATAAACGAACCGTCAATTGCCTTAACGCCTTCAATTGCGTTGAGGAACGTGAAATCGGGAACTGCGAAAATCTGCATATCCTTGAATGCTGCGAAGTTGATAAGTTGAAGAGCAACGTTGTCAGTAAGGATACCGATAACGGTGAATATGGACGCTGCAACGTAACCTACCAAAATACCCAAAACGAAAGGAATGAGTTTCGCCATCTTCTTACCGTAAACGGAGAAAGCAAAGATTGAGAACAAAGTAATGATACCGCAGATAAGTGCTACGTATACGCTACCGCCTGCAACCTTACCGACCTTGAGGTCGTTAACTGCGTTAACTGCCAAGGAAAGACCTATAAGAGCAACGGTAGGACCGATAACTACTACGGGCATAAGTTTGTTTATCCAAGCAACTCCCGCAATCTTGATAACCAATGCGATAACCACGTATACGAGACCTGCAAGAATAGCACCGATAATCAATCCAGCATAACCTGCGGAAATTGAAGCAGCACCGCCAAATGCAGCGCCCATAGAAGCGATAAATGCGAACGAAGAACCGAGGAATACAGGGCTCTTAAATTTTGTGAAAAGTTGATACACAAGTGTACCTACACCTGCACCGAAAAGTGCGGCGGACTGGCTCATGCCGTTTCCAACAATTGCAGGAACCAAGATGGTTGCCGCCAAGATTGCCAAAACCTGCTGGAATGCAAACACGAGAGTTTTGCCAAACGGGGGTTTGTCTTTGACATTGTAAATGAGATTCATTTTTCTTTCTCCTGTTTTTTTTATTTTTGCAACGAAAAGTTAACGAAAAAGATAAGCGTTACATAAATTATGCAAAACATCCAAAGTCGCACCTTTACCGAAAACATTCAAGTCGCACATTAACTAAATAATACCACATTCGACACAAAATGTCAATTAGTTTCGCAAACAATCTTAATTATTTATTATTAAAAAAACTATTGCTTTTTATGATGTTTTATTGTATAATATTTATATTGAAAATAAAACGGAGGATATACAGAATGTTTACATTTTTACTTGAAGATGCTGCGGCAACTACTGCAGCGGCAGGTGGAAACTGGATGAGCATTATTATGCTTGTTCTCGTTTTCGTTGCTTTCTATTTTCTTCTCATTCGCCCCCAGAAAAAGCAGGAAAAAGCGGCAAACGATATGCGTAGTGCTTTGCAGGTTGGCGACGAAGTTACCACTATAGGCGGTATAATCGGAAAGATAGTCAGCATAAAAGAAGACACTTTCGTTCTTGAAACCACAAAGGACAAGACAAAGATTCGCTTCCACAAGTGGGCAGTAAAGAACGTTGACGTTAAAGCGGAAGACGCTCAAGCGGAGTAATCTGTCATAAAAACAAAACCTCTCCAATATATTTATCTTGTAGATATATAGGGAGGTTTTATTTTTTATGGATAAAGCAAGACAAACTAAAGCAAGGATTTCAAACTCACACAAGAGAGGGATATTGTCGAGTGCCATCTTCGGTATGATTTCTGGGGTACTCTTCTCTTTCGCTTTCATTTCCGTAATGGCGCTACTCGCATTTCGCAATCCCGACCCCACGCGGCTTATTCTTCCTTTTTCTTATATTTGCATTCTTGTGTGCGGATTTTTCTCCGGTTATTCGGGTGCAAAATTCCGCGGTAGCAGCGGATTTCTTTCGGGACTTCTTTCGGGATGCTTATTTTCGTTTCTGCTTTTTATTTTGTCACAGTTTTTCCGCGGCGAAGGAACAATGAAGACATCGGTTGTACTTTTTACTTATTGTTGTATGATTCTCCTTTCTGCACTCGGCGCACTTTTTGCAACGAGAAAGAGACGCACGAAAAAAAGAAGACATAGATAAAAAAGGCTATCTCGCCGTGCGAGATAGCCTTTTTATTACGAAGAACGTTTTTCTATATTTGCTCCGAGGGATTTAAGTTTTTCTACTATATGGTCGTATCCGCGCTCGATAATTTCAATATCGGAGATAACGGTAACGCCGTCTGCTACAAGTCCTGCTATTATCATTGCCGCGCCTGCGCGTAAGTCAACGGCTCTTACGGGGGCGGGAGTGAAACCTTTTCCGCCTTCTATAATAGCGATACTACCGACTACGTTTATAGACGCGCCCATACGTGTCAATTCCTCAACGTACTTGAAACGGCTTTCAAAAACCTTTTCGTCCATTCTGCTCATTCCGTTTGCAAGGCACATAAGCGTAGCCATCTGCGGATGCATATCGGTCGGGAAACCGGGGTATGGCATTGTTTTTACGTTTATATTGAGAAGTTCGCCGTGTTTACGAACTATAACGGAATCGTCGTATTCTTCTACTTCTACTTGCATTTCACAGAGTTTCGCCGATATTGCTTCCAAGTGCTTCGGAATGACGTTGGCGATTTCTATTTCGCTATTCGTCGCCGCGGCGGCAATCATATACGTGCCCGCTTCTATCATATCGGGAATGATAGTGTAGGTGCAACCGTGCAAGTGGGGTGTACCTTTGGCCTTTATGACGTCGGTACCCGCACCGCTTATTGATGCTCCGCAAGTATTAAGGAAGTTTGCAAGGTCAACTATGTGAGGCTCTTTTGCAGGAGAGTTTATAACTGTTGTGCCGTCTGCCGTAGTTGCGGCAAGAATTGCATTTACCGTCGCGCCGACAGAAACAGTATCGAAGTATATATGACTTCCTTTAAGTCCGTCTTCGGTAGTAAAAGTGAGAAAACCGTTATCGTTATAGTAAGTTGCGCCAAGTGCTTCAAAAGCCGCTATATGAAGGTCTATCGGACGAACACCGAAGTCGCATCCACCCGGGCGACCGACACGCGCACTGCCAAATCTGCCGAGTTCTGCACCCATAAGATAGGTAGATGCTCTCAACTTGGCAACAAGTTCGCAAGGAGACGTACCGCCGACAACACCGCGAGTATCTATTTCAACTGTAGTGTCGTCTATATTTTTAACGGTTGCACCCATCTCGGAAAGCATTTCGAGAGTTATCTTCACGTCGCTTATCTGCGGAACGTTCTCTATAACGCAAACGTCATTCGTGAGAATTGTCGCAAAAAGGATAGGCAATGCGGCGTTTTTCGCTCCGCTTACCTCTACCCTTCCGCAAAGGGTTCTGCCTCCGTTGATAACAATCTGCTCCATATATCCACTCGCCGAAGAATCGGCTATTTCCTCTCTATGTAATATGCCGCAATTACGGCAAATTCGTATATACTATGATTATAACACACCTGAAATAAAAATGGAATACTTTTACATACAAAAAATTACAAAATTAAAAAAACTTTCTAATTACAGTATACACAGTTAAAGAATTTATGTTACTGTAATTATTCTGCAATAGATTTATAATACGCGACTGCCAAGTCAACTACCATTCCGTAACTTTTTGTACCTTCCGTGCCTTGAATTTGCAGATAGGTATCGTTTATTGTCTCGGAAACGTCATGCACGGGGGTGTCATCATATTTGTCATAAGTTTCTGCATAAGAACTTACTTCTGATTTCACTTTGTCGCTTGCGCTAGCACGCACTTCGGCATAGTACGTGGGGTTTTCTTTATAGAGTGCGTTCATTACGTATTCGTACATATTAACGTAACCGCAATAGCGGATATACTCGTCATCGGAATTGATACACACCATAAAGGCGATGAAATTCGCCTCGTTTTCACGCGCGACACCTCTTTGATGCGCCATTTCGTGAGCGGCGGTAAACACGGTAGTATAATCGGGGAATGCGGTATTAACGTTTGCCTCACCTGTAAAAAAGGTATGAATTCCAAGTATTGCTGTATACGACATCGCTTCACTTAACATGACGGGTTTCGCCTTTGTGTAATAGTTGAGAATAAAATCATACGCTTCATTGAGGGTTTCGTAAGCGGAATTGAGTTTTTCGTTCATTTCTTTCCACGAAAACGGCATATTCGTTTTTTTGCCGTCTGCGTATTCTAAAGTTTCCGCATATTTCCCTGCTTCTGACGAAAGCCACATCGCTGTGTTTTTAAGTTCGGTGGGGGTAGTTTCTTCAACTTGAAGTTCGAAATCATTCGCGAGCGGCGAAGTGTGGTATCCCATCGCATAGGTAAAAACGAAAAGAAAATAGATAAGCGCTATAACACCTACAATAGTTGCGGCATAACGAAATGCGCGGCGTTTATTTTTTGAAAACTTTACTGCAAGATATATAAGAACTGCACAAATCAATGGGGAAACTATGATAATGATTTCGGCAATTGAAAAAGGAACGACATTCGACACAGTAGCCATAACAAAGCGCACGCCGCCCGCTATATAACGCACAAAGAAGTCGGCAAACGCAGGGCTCAATCTGCATACTACACGCACGAAAAAGGCAACTATCGCAAGAACAACCGCAACGGTAGCGAAGACAGGCGTGTTTTCCCTGACATATTTTACGGCAGATTTGACTTTCGTGCCAAAGCATTCCTTTTTTGTACTATGCATAGACTAAATTATTCCTCTGTTTGTTCTTCTTTTGTTTCGCCTGCGTTCTTTGCGGGCAAGTAGACTACAAATATTATCGCGATAAGAAGTATAAGCGTTACTGCTACGCCACCTTCAGGTCCGAACTCACCGCCATTTGTAAGCATACGGTCGACGTTTATTTCGGTTGACATAAGCGTGCTTTTCAAATTCATTCCGCTGACAAGGCAACCGTAGACGTTCCCCTGCGCGAAATTCCATACTGCGTGGATTGCGGAAATTCCCCATATATTTCCCGTACGAAGCATATAGAGAGAGGCGAAAACACCGAAGAGCGTGAGATTCAAAAATGCAAGTCCGTTCATTCCCGAATTTGAAAAATGCAGAGTTGCGAAGAGGATTGAACTAACCGTTAATGCAGTAAAAAGACTTGAAGTGTTTTTTGCACTTACCATAAAGAAACCGCGCATAAGCACTTCTTCAGACATACCTTGAACGAGGAATGCGAAAAAGAAGAACACGACGGTAATTATATTTACCTGATAATTGAAACCGATAAACTTTACTGCACCCGTTGCGGCACAGATAAGATACACAAAAGAAAACAAGACAAAACCAATGACAAGACCGAGAACGTAATGCAAAAATCCTCTGCGTCCGACAAATCCCATTGAAGAAAGACTTCTCTTCTCTATCAGTTTGCAAAATATGATACAAATGCCAATAGTTGTTACGGTAGCAAACAGCGATGCGATAATTACAGCGTCTTTTTCAAACATTCCCATCAAGAGTTCAAGCATTTCTTCTTCGGTAATTGTGAGGTTTCCGTTTTCGTCAACGCCTTCGTAAATATCGCCCGCACTTGCGATACCTGCAACAATACCCGTAGGCACTGCCGCCACAAACTGCGCGATATAGAAAAGGAGTAAAAGTATTAAAATAAGACGAGGTACTGTAATCTTTGTTTTTGCCTCGGATGCCGACTTGAAAATCGGTGAATTTTTAAAATCAAACATTGTTCTTTTTTCTCCTTTTCAACACGTTTATCAGAAGGATTGTTATAGCGTAGAATAAAGACGTCATAAGAAACGAGGAAAGATAACCCGACGTATCTATCATAACATCGAAAAAGGACGAGCCTCTGCCAACAAAAGCCTGTATCGTTTCATCAACTACTGCGGTGATAGGTCCAAAGAAAACGCAACGCAACATATCAAATTGGCGGCGAGGAGTACAGATATAAGTAAAGAGCGTAAGTTCAAACGCAAGTAATGCAAATTCGGTGAAATGTGCTATTTTTCTTATGTATTTCAAAACAAATACGGCGAATTTCGTATCCGTGCCTATCAACTTTTCCACGATTTCTTTCACTGCGTCGCTTTCATTTCCCGATGCGGCAGGTGGCATACACGACTGTCCCCAGATGAATGCGAGTGTGGAAATTATCAGTATCAAAAACAAATATCTGAGTTTTTGTTTCACTTTATCTCTCCCTTTATTTCTTATAATATAGTATAGCACAAAAGGTATATTTTTTCAATGGAATAAGGACAATTAAAAAAATTTAACAAAACCATAAAAATAGTTATAAAAAGACAAAATTTATGTTGACATAAGAAAGTTAAAGACTTATAATAAAATTGCCTGATGGCAAATTTGAAAAATCGAGGAGATACCACTATGAACAAATTTCTTGTGGACACAAACCTTACGGGCACGGAATTACACGATTACCACGACCTGTATACAGAAAGTATCAAAAATGCAATAAACGACTATGCACACGGCAAAAAAGGATCTTCTATTCTTGCTGAACGCGAATATATAATGACTAAATTCGCACAGTCCAAAGCAGAACTTCCCGACGAAGTCACCGTGTTGCCGAAGTACGATATAGAAAAATATATCGCGAAGGGTTACAAAACCGTTATAGCGGACGCAACACGCGGAAACGACGCGACCGCAGACGGAAGCGAAGAAAAGCCGTATCTCACCTTTTCAGCGGCGCTCAACGCTTGCGCAGGTGAGGGGTATGCTTTGCTTTTGCGTGAGGGCAGTTACTACGTAAGCGGCGCGGAGTTGGACGAAAAATTATCGGGTAGTACAGACAACCCCTTTATAATCGCATCATTTAAAAATGAAAAAGCGGAGTTCACGTCTTCTCGCAAACTTTCTGCCAAGGATTTTTGCCATATTGATGCAGAAAATGATGAGATAGCATCAAGAATACCAAAAGAAGCGCAACAAAACGTAGTAGTCGCAAATCTTCGCGACCTCGGTTGGACTGACGAGCAGATAGGCAGCATAACGCGTGCAAGCCGTCCGAGTATGTTTATAAACGGACGTCAGACGGATATTGCAAGATTTCCGCACAATACGGGAAATGAAGCAGACCTTTTGTATTTTGACCAATCGGAAGACACGGGCTCGGTGATTTCCGCAGACGGCTCACGCCTTTACGCCTTGTGGAAAGAGCGTGTAAAAAACTGGGACAACAGGAGAAAATTCCTTGCAAAAGAAAACGACAGTTACAACTGGGACACTATTGCAATTTACGCAGGCGCAGAGACGCACCTCTATAAAAACGAAGAAGAGGCTATTCGAGATGCAGAAAAATTGCAGGATTCCGTAAACAGATACGGAGAGCCTTATATTGACAGTTTCGGCAATATGAATCTTGTACATCCCTTCACTATCAAGATTTTGCCTAACACTTTAAAGCAAGCCACTCACGCAATAACGCAAGAGGATATTGACAAAATACTTTCCTGGAAATCTATTGCAGACGGTCGCGTAATGATGCGCGGAAGTGTATACGAAGGTTGGGAATTCGCTCACTATTTCATACGCTCTATGGAAAAAAGAGAGGACGGACTCGTTTCGCTTACGGCAAACTCGGGCTCTACTTACGGCGCTGCCGGCTCGACAAACTCTCCGACAGGACACAATATGTTCTATATATACAACGCACCCGAAGCAATCGGTATTGCGGGTGAGTGGTATCTCGACGAGAAATCGGGGAAACTATACGTTTACAAGACTGATGACTTCGATACTGCCGAAATCGACTACGTAACGTCTAATTCTAACCTTCTTACAGTAAAAGCGGACAACGTTATTATTAGCGATATAACGTTCAAAAGAGGTCTTCAATCCGCTATTCAGATGCAAGATAACTCAAACTGCGTCGTGCAGAGTTGCGAATTTTCAGGCTTCCGCGGATTTGCGGCAGTACATCTCAGCGATACTGTAAGATGCGCCGTTATATATAATGATCTTCACGACAACTATGCAAGAGGCATTCGCGCATACGCGCATTCTCATAAGGTACAAGTACCAAGTTTCAACGTAATACAAAACAACCATATATACAGTCCGATAAACAATCAAGGCGGTATATCTGCGGGCGGATTCCGTAACGTAATTTCTCATAACACGCTTGAAGAAACGCAGATAGGCGTTGAATACGGATATGAAAGCATTGTTGAATTCAACGATATTCTTGGCGGAAGCCAAACGATTTCCGATGCAGGTCTTATCTATATGACGGGATACTTCGTACAAGGTAATCATATCCGTTATAACTTCTTACATACTTGGCATGCCGCAGGAAAAGGAATTTACTTCGATGACCTCAATCTCGGAAACTACGCATACGGAAACATTATTGATACCGCAGAAGCACCCGGCGGCGCAATGCGCGCGTTTATATACACCTCGTCAGGTCATAACCACGTTATGTCTAACAACTTCTGTATAGGCAGGTCAAAACTTTCAAAGCAAATCATCACGCCTGACGGCAAGAGAACGGAAACCGTTATTTCGGGTGTTATGACGGCTTCTGCCGAGGAAATAATTGACGGAATGGCAGTTGCAACCATTACTCTTGACGGAAAACCGTATTCTGCTAAAGTTCCCGCTACCGACGACAAGGCGTCAATAACTTACTTCGGCACGGTTGAAAATGCGTACGGATACAAGAGTGTTGAAATCTATTACGTTCAACCTACAAGTGACAGTACAAGCGACCAATTCTCGCTCATCTTTGAACACGAAGACGGCATAAAAGAAAGATACGCTTCTTTCTCTGACCGTATCAACAGAAGTTGGCTTTATTTCTCTGACGGATGTTGGCTTGGTTACAGATTCAAGGGACGCTCACAAGAGTTCTACAAGAATTTCAGCGAATATGCAAAGGCAGGTACTGTCTTCTCAAAGAGATTCCCCGAAATCGAAAACTTCACAGAACTTGTGCGTGAGCATATTGATGAAAGAGAAAAGGAAGGCTATCAGATAAATCCCCTTGAAATATACATACGCTCTATCGTAAATATTATTCTTACGGATAATATAGTTCTCGGCGTACCGCGTTCATACTACGGACCGAAACCGAGCGCTCACGCGCAAGGCGTTGACGCATACGGCAATCCCGTTATATACAAGGGTGACGACAGCGACTATATTAACGGTTTCTTTGATATAGAATCTTCTGACTATAAAGAAATCAAAGACGACGTTACAGAATATCAGAACAATCCCAACTACGACAGTTTCATCAAACTCTTCCGTAAGGCAGAGGCACTCCAGAAAAAGAACAACGAAAACTACTACTCACTTGAATTCGTGCTTGAAAAAGCAGGAATTGTTAAATAAGCAAAATAAAACGGTACGCTTGTGCGTACCGTTTTATTTTTTAGT
>JAZOLR010000131.1:0-5296 GCA_045653255.1 Eubacteriales bacterium
TACACTTATGCTCTGTGAGATTTTTTCCACACAGTTTTTTGTGCAATGCTATTTCGTCGAATTCAAGAGTTCTGCCACACTTTATACACGTTTTTTTCATTCTTATACTATCTTTCCACGAAGAACTCTAAATCCTTGCGACGTCATTCTGAACATAAAGCCTCTTTCTGTGCCTACGTACTCTTCTCCGCTCAATACGTCTGTAAGTATTACTTTCTTTTCATCAGTTGTGTGAACGCCGAGGTCATCAAGTGAAAATGCCATATTGAACTCTTTATCAAAAGTCGTGAACATACCGACGGCAAATTCGCCACCTGAAAGAAGACGGGCAAAGACGTATCCTCCGCCCCAGAGGTTTGTAATTCTAAAAGGAGGTCTTGCTTCTTCATCCTGATTGATAGCAATCAATCCTTTATTTTGCAAGATTGCTTTGTTTGTTTCGTCAATATTGCGTATATCTGCACCTATTATAAGGGGTGCACCGAGGAATGACCACATTGCGAACTGTGTTGCATATTCTTCGTCGGTACATCCGCCAAGTCCAACGTGACCGTTTCCGCGCATTCCGACGGTCATCATATCCATATCGTTATAGCAACCTGACGTTGTATTTTCCATATTTTCACATTGGCTCTTGAAGATGTCCATAAAAGACTTCGCGTTGTCAAAAATGTCTCCCGTTGAACGCCATGTGTGTGCGCCACGAGAACGCATCCATTTTGCCGGGTCTTCCTTTCCCCAGTTGCAAGCGGCAAAAAGAATATCTCTTCCGCAATTTCTGAGTGCCTGAGCCATTGTCAAATATGCATTTTTTCCATCACCCGACGACGGGAAAAAGCAAAAGTCATACTTGAGATAGTCTACTTCCCATTCTGCAAATGTTTTCGCATCTATATATTCATATCCGTAACTACTAGAATAATCAGCGCAAGTGCGGACACCTGCGCAGGAATACATACCGAACTTCAAGCCCTTGCTATGTATGTAATCTGCTATGTATTTCATTCCGTGAGGGAATTTTTCAGGATCGGCAACGAGTTTGCCGTTTTCATCACGCTCTTTGAGTGACCAGCAATCGTCAATTATCACATATTCGTAGCCTGCATCTTTATAGCCAAGCGATACAAGAGCATCAACCGTTTCAAGAACGAGTTTCTCATTAGGTTTTTCGCCAAAAGTATTCCACGTATTCCAGCCCATAGGCGGTCTTTTTATCTGCATTTTTTTAATCTCCTCTTAATTTAATCACAAACTTACCAATTTAAGTCTAAATACTTTTACAGAACTTGCGCTCATTTTAAGTTTCATTCCGCCTGATTTCACGCCCAAAGATACACCGTCCGTGACGTCTATGACCTCAAGTTTGGCAGAGGGCGGATAACCATTATCCGTAAATGCCGCGACTGCGCTCATCTCTTTGTCGCTGCCGTTTATAAACATCAAAGCGGCATCTCCGTTCGAAAGAAGTTTTCCTACTAAAAAACTATTATCGTTATATTTTCGTATCAAAAATGGCGGTCTTGCATCTTCATCTTGATTTATCTCAATAAGCATTTTATTCTGCAAGAGCATTCTGTTTTTTTCATCTAAGTTGCGAATATCTCCGCCCATAATAAGAGGGCTGCCCATGAATGCCCACGTTGCAAAATGCATAACGTACTCTTCGTCGGTGCATCCACCGATGCCGACAAATCCTTTTCCGTGCATACCGACGGTAAGCATATCCATATCGTTATAGCAATTTGCGGCACTTGCTTCGCAATTTTCAATCTGCGACAAAACAATTCCCATAAAAGATTCTTTGTTGTCATGAATGTCGTCCGTTGAACGCCACGTGTGTGCACCGCGAGAGCGCATCCATACTGCAGGCTCTCTTGCACCGCCTGTACATGCCGCAAAGAGTATATCTCTTCCTGTGGAACGCAAAGCCTGTGCCATAGTAAGATATGCATTCTTCGGATCAATAGACGAGGGAAACCAACAGAAGTCATATTTGAGATAGTCTATTCCCCACTCTGCAAATGTTTCTGCATCTACGTATTCGTATCCCAAACTACTGGGATAATCGGCACAGGTGCGGATGCCCGCACAGGAATACATACCGAATTTCAAACCCTTGCTATGCAGATAGTCTGCTATATGCTTCATTCCGTGAGGAAATTTTTCGGGGTCCGGCACGAGTTTTCCGTTTTCGTCACGTTCCTTTTGCGACCAACAGTCATCAATTATAATATATTCATACCCTGCATCCTTATAACCAAGTTCTATCAATGCGTCTGCCGACTCAATAACGAGTTTTTCATTGATGTCTCTTGCAAAGGTGTTCCAAGTATTCCACCCCATAGGCGGTCTTGTTATATACATTGCTTACACCTCTCAATCAAAGGCTTACAAGTTTAAGCCTATATATTTTTACAGATGCCCCTTCAAGTTGAACAGCCATTCCTGCCGATTTTACACCAAGGCACTCACCTGTTATAACGTCTGTGACCTCAACTTTGGCTTCTACGGGATAACCCAAGTCCGTAAATGAAACAGGAGGTCTGAACGGATCGTCATAGTCATTGAGCAATGCTATTGCGACTTCGCCGTTTGAAAGAAGCCTTCCAAGCAAATAGCCCTTTTCCCAATACTTTTGAATAAAGTACGGCGGTCTTGCATCCTCATCCTGATTTATTTCAATAAGCCCCTTATTCTGCAAGAGCGCTCTGTTTTTCTCATCCATATTACGAATATCGCCACCCATAATAAGAGGACCGCCCATAAATGCCCACATTGCAAACTGAACTACGTACTGTTCATCCGTGCAACCGCCAACACCTACAAGACCTTTTCCGTGCATACCGACGGTAAGCATATCCATATCATTATAGCAATCGGTGAAACTCGCTTCCTGATTTTCAAGTTGCGACAAAATAATTCCCATAAAAGATTCTTTGCTATCGTTTATATCGTGAGTTGAACGCCACGTGTGTGCACCGCGCGAACGCATCCACTTTGCAGGGTCATCCGTTCCCCAGTTACAAGCGGCAAAAACGATATCTCTGCCAGACGTACGCAATGCTTGTGCCATTGTCAAATATGCATTTTTTCCATCGCCTGATGACGGAAAATAACAAAAATCATACTTGAGATAGTCTATTTCCCATTCTGCAAATGTTTTCGCATCTATATACTCGTATCCGTAACTACTAGGATAATCAGCGCAAGTGCGGACACCTGCGCAGGAATACATACCGAACTTCAAGCCCTTGCTATGTATGTAATCTGCTATGTATTTCATTCCGTGAGGGAATTTTTCAGGATCGGCAACGAGTTTGCCGTTTTCGTCACGCTCTTTGAGTGACCAGCAATCGTCAATTATAATATATTCATACCCTGCATCTTTATAGCCAAGATTGACCATAGCATCTGCAGATTCTATGATAAGTTGCTCATTCGGTTCATGACCAAACGTATTCCAAGTATTCCACCCCATAGGCGGTTTTTTCAATAACATAACTAATCCCTTTCTTTTATTTTATATATTATTCACCGTAAAAACACTCTACGATATAGCCGAATCTGAAGAGATACGAAGTGTCTGTTGCATCTACTACAACGACATTTACTTTTGTTTCTTCGCTATCTTTTTTCTCTATATTAACTGCACTCGACATAAAATACTGCGGCATATTCTTTGAGTTGAACGTGATTTTAGACGTTTTTCCGTTTGCACTTACGTCAATCTCACTTATTGCCGCGGCTGCATTGTAGAAGAAATAAACAACGTCTGCTTTTGTTGTGAATTCAAAGGAAGCATTTGTATATTTATAACATTGAGCAAGTCCGTCATTGAGGTAATAGGAATATCTTGCGCCGTAACCGTATTCTTCCCCTTGCAAAGTACCAAGAGCGCCAAGATAAGAATTTGCGTCTTTGTTCGTGTCGTAATCATACGCATACTTACCGTAGAATTTCCATTCGCCCGAATAATTTATTCTCTCAGTATCGGTGGCGGGAATCAAGTTATACGTCGCTTTTACAACGTTTGTCTGCGATTTGCAATAAACGTCTGCTTTAGAATTTATAGGCTTCAAGAAATACTCAAGTCCCTTTTCTTCAAATGCCGACAATACTGCATTTCCGTACACGGCATAACCTTGCTGATTCGGATGAACGTTGTATACTCCGTTTCCTTCGTATCTGTAATTTCCCGAACTTCCAAGCCAATCAAAGAAGGTATCGCTAGTTTTACCTGCCTTTTCGGCTTCTTCGTATTCCTTTACGAATTGGTCGTAAACGACAACGCCTTCCGCTATTCCGTAATGTGTAAGAACTTTATCCTTCAACTTTCCGCCTTCGACCATCTTTATTGCCTTTTCATTATCTGAATCGGTAGGTTGAGGTGTGTGAAGAACTATAATAACAGGAATCTTTTCAAGGGAAAGCGCTTGTCTTATAATATTTTCAAAATATACCTGCTGTCCCATCTTTGAACTATCACTAGCAGAAGGAAGAACGCCGCCGTCGTTAAGTGTAAAGTCGATAAATATTATATCGGGCTCATATTTCGCTACGTCGGTCATAAAACGTGCAGCACCTACCGAAGTACCCGTGCCGCCAAGTCCCGAATTCACAGAATTGACCTTACCGCCGAAACGTTCTTCAAAATACTGTGCCGTCATATTACGCCAAGCAGTACCGCCCTCTGTGAGAGAGCCGCCAAAATATACGATATTCAAATCAAGTTTCGCCGAAGCGTCTTTCAAAGTACCGTCTTCGTTATAGAATTTATCTACTGCGTATACTTTACCTGATTGTTCTGAAATGCTCATTATTTTTTCTCCTTCAACTGTAAGTTTCCCATTCGCGCCATTTATAAGCGAGACAAAATATTCGGCAGCATAAGAAATGCCATATTCAAACATTGATGAAATGCGAATATCGTCGTTATCTGCTTTTATAGAAAAGTTTCCGTACTTTACGTTATCTGTTTCTATAATTATTGAACTGTCCTTTTCGCTTGTTTGCCGAATATTGAGTTCGTAACCCGAAGTCTCATATATAGCGGACTGTATCTTTTCTGCCAAGTACGATAATTCATTATTTGCAACTATATCGAAATCAGACGGCGACTTTCCGTTTATTTCGGTAAGCGGATAATTATATTCATACACGTAATTTTCGGGTACGCGCAATACGTCGTCAGACGAATTCATATATTCTGCGAATTTCTCTGCCGCTTCCACGGTAGACCTATCGGTATTACCAATAATGGCAATTGAATTACCCTCTGTGAGAATCACGTAGTCAT
>JAZOLR010000132.1:0-10319 GCA_045653255.1 Eubacteriales bacterium
TATGGTAATATGCACGAAAATAAGAGTGGAAAACCATGCAAGAAAGCGGGAAAAGAAGAATAAAGATAGTCCACGCGGGTGACTTTCATCTTGACAGCGCCTTTTGCCGTTACGGTATGGCGGCAGGCGAGAAACGAAGAGAAGAACTCCGCACTATATTTTCAGAGTTTATCGCCTATATACGAAACCACAGTATTGATATAGTTTTACTGTCGGGCGACCTTTTTGACAGTGAATACGCTACACACAGTACGCTTGATATGCTTATACGCGAGTTTTCTTCTTGCCGCGCACAATTTTTTATAAGCCCCGGAAACCACGACCCGTATAAATCGGGTAGCATATACAAATCGGGAAGATTTCCCCCAAACGTGCATATCTTTACGGAAGAAACGCTTTCTTCTTGCGCCATAGACGAATTAAACGTCACGGTGTACGGCTGGGCGTTTACGGGAATTTCGCACACTTTTTCTCCCCTCGCCGATAAAAAGGTGCAAAACGGAGATAGAATAAATCTCGTTTGCGGTCACTGTGATACCGCGGCGGCACTTTCCGGTTACTGTCCCGTGACAGAAAAGGATATTCTTGAATTTTCCGCAGATTACGCAGGATTTTCGCATATACATAATGGCGCGGAAATGAAAAAATTAGGCAACTGCACCTACGCGTATAGCGGATTTCTTGAAAGCCGTAGTTTTGACGAACGCGGTATGGGAGGCGCTTGGCTCGTTGAGATAGAAAAAAACGGCGAAAAAACGGAACTTTCTTCCACTCGCCTCAATTTTGGCAGACGCCGTCACGAAATACTGACAGTTGACGTAAGCGGAGCAAGCGACGCGCAATCGGCGTATGAAAAAATCCGCGCATCGCTTTCGGGAATAAATCTCGGTACGCAATGCAGTCTTCGTATAATCCTTACAGGCGCGGTATATTCTTCGTTTTCGTCTCGTCAACTTGAAAATTACAGTTACGGTGCAGAATACGTTGAAATTAAGAACAATACAACCCCCACCTTTGACACGCAGTATCTTTCTGACGATATGACGCTAAAAGGCGAACTTTACAGATACCTTTTGCCTCAACTGACAAACGGAACGAAAGAAGAGCGCGAAATTGCCTCTCTTGCACTCAAAATGGGAATGAGCGCCCTCGACGGCGGCGACGTAACGCTGATAACCGAATAAACATAAAATGGAGAAAGAAATGAGTAAAAAGAGAATAATAGCCATCGCTTTTTCGTTGGTTTTTATAATTTTACTTTCGGGTTGTAACAAAACGCTAACGCCCGAAGTTGTGAAAATGCCCGACAGATGCGTGTATTACGTTGGAGAAACTCTTGACGTGACAGGCGGACAGATAAAAATTTTGTCAGGCGGAGAAGAACAAATAATAGATATGACCACGGATATGGCGGCTTTCTTTACCGATGAGGGAGAGGGATATGCAGGCACGACCTTTGCAGACCAACCGTTTAAAACTGACGGAAGAAAGACAGTATACCTCAAATACGGTGAAGATTATATCACTTTCAGAGTATACGTTGACTCAAGCATAAGCAGTTATAAGGCGCATTGTTATACAGTGCTTGACGAACTTCTCAACGATTCCTTCTGTGACGGTGCGGCAGTTAGCGTGCTTACGTCTGCTAAAGAAGCGATAGCGCAGTCAGAAAGTTTTGACGAGATTACTATTTATTTCAACGAAGCGCAGGATTTTGTTTCGCAGTATTACGAAATTCGCGGATTTGAGACGGCAAGAGACGAAACTTCGGCATCGGTAAAAGATGCATTAAACAAATTTGATTTCTCTCAATTTTCATCAGACCAGAAAATTGACATAGAAGCAAAAATAGAAAAACTTTACAGTGATATTGATATAGCGACTACAAAAGAACAAGTAGAAACGCTCTATTCTGCATTCCAAAGTGAGATAAGCGCGATTTTGTTCGACAAGGCAAATGCGTACATTCTTTCACTTGAAGCAAGATTTAAAGAAGAATATGCAAAAAGAGAGATTTACTATACCGAAAGCAATTACAACGCTCTTACAACCGCTCTTGTTGAGCACGAAAGACTTATAAGACAAAAATCAACAGAAGCGGAAATGCGCGAAGTGGGAGACAACCTTTTTGAAAACGTTCTTCCCGCAATTCCCGACGCTTTGACAACTTTGTATGAGGCGGCAAGTGCCCTTGCAGCAGACGGAGTAGTATACCCCGATGATAAAGAAAAAATAGACACGCTAAATTCCGACCTTGTTTCTTTTATCAAGATGGTTGAAAAAATAGAAATAACCGACGTCACCCGTGACGGTGTTATAAACTGCCTTGATATACTTGCAAGTTCTGAATATAAAAACCTTTCGGCAAGCAAGGAACTTTCTTTCTATGCAAAAGGAAATATCCTTTCAACTGCAGAAACTCTTGTAAAAAGATATTTAGTCCTTGAACAGGCCTACGAAGCATCAAGTGACGTAATAGACGCAATAGATGCAATAGGAAACGTAAGACTTGACAGCGGTGCTAAAATAGAAGAGGCGCGCGAAGCGTTTGACGCTTGGTGTGATGAATACGATATAAAATCAGGCGATGCCAACAGAGACATCATAAGCAATTATAAAAAACTTACGTCTGCGGAAAAAGCATTTAAAAACCTTCCGAAGTACGCACAAAGCGATGCAGAGGACGTGCGCGACCTTGTGAAGAATATTGGCACAAGCGAAATTATCTATTCCGATACCCCTCGCGGCACAGGCGAAAAACTCGCCCTTGCTGAAACGGCTTATAACGAGTGGATAGAAACGTATGGCAATTTTGCCGAAAGTTACATAAACGACGGTACAGACTATATAGGACAACTTGAATCCTACAGATTGCAGTATAACCGCCTTGTCACAATGGCGGACAATATAAACGCAAGAATAAAGATGATATACGAAAACCTTGCGCTTATGAAGTACGATACGCTTGATTCGGACTATAAGGCGATAGAAGAATCTTACAAGGTGCTCAAAGACCAGTATGAAGTATTCTTTAAGTCAAACGGCAACGTAACCGATAAAGTTTCGGAGTACGACAACGTCCTCGATAAAATGTCAGAAGGCAGAATTGCAGTATATGCAAAGTACTATTGCACCGAACTTGAGAAATACTTAAATGCGAGACTTTCTCAAATTCCGAGCGACAAAGCAGATTTTATTATTTACAGGTCTGAATTAACAGAATATCTCAAATCCGCAAAAAAAGAACTCACAGAGTTCTATGACAATGACCTTTCTTTTGATAGAAACAGAAAAAAACTCGCAGACAGATATTCCGAGTGTGAAGATGAAATAAACGAAATATACAGTTCGTATACTTTCACGGCAGCAAAGATAACAGCGAAAAACACGATAACCGAACTCGGACAAAAATACACGGGAAGTAACAGTGATACCATCCTTATGGCTATGGCGGATGCGATTTCAAGTATAGACGCACTTGAAAAGGGTGATGGCTATCAGGCGAAAATAGACAAAATAGTTTCTAAATTCAAAACCGATATAAGCACAAAATAAATTTTTCAATCCAACTTAATAAAAAACAAAACACACCATCCGACCGATGCCGCCTTGGTAACGGTCGGTTGCGTTTTGTCAAAATATGCGCGCGCCACGCAAAAAAGGCGAAAAAACAGTGTATAACACAGGAGATTTTTTAATCATGCAGGCATTACTCAGTTTATCAATCGCACTTATGGTGGGACTTTTGCTTTCAAGAGTTGCAAAACTCTTCAAACTCCCCGCAGTTACCGCATATCTTGTTGCGGGTATCGTTGTAGGTCCTTACGCGCTTGGCGCATTTGGTGTTAACGGACTTGGTTTCGTAAGTATGGCAGACGTAGAGCATTATTCCATTCTCTGCGACGTAGCACTTGGATTTATCGCTTTCTCTATAGGAAACGAATTCCGTATTTCTCAACTTAAGAAAATAGGAAAACAAGCGACAATAATCGGTATTTTTCAGGCATTGGTAGCAACGCTTCTCGTTGATGCCGCACTTATAGGAATGCACTTCCTTATGCCCGACAAACTCTCTCTTGAAGCGGCAATAGTCCTCGGTGCCGTTGCTTCTGCAACCGCTCCTGCTGCAACGCTTATGGTTGTTCGGCAGTATAAAGCGTTAGGTCCTCTTACCGATATTCTTTTGCCCGTTGTTGCACTCGACGCCGCGGTAGGTCTTGTAATATTCGCTATTTCCTTCGGCATAGCGAAAGCGCTCAGTGCGGGAAGTCTCGACCTTCTCTCTATCATAGTAGAGCCTTTGCTCGAAGTTGTTCTTTCACTCGCCCTCGGTCTTGTAATGGGACTTCTCTTTACCTTCTTTGAGAAATTCTTCCATTCAAACTCCAAGCGTCTTTCAATGTCGGTTACTTTTGTTCTTATGACTGTTGCAATCTCAATGCTCAAGTTTGAGATTGGCGGTGTGCACGTTGCATTTTCCTCGCTTCTCGTTTGTATGATGCTCGGTACAGTATTCTGCAACGAGTGTGACTTCTCAGAAGAACTTATGGCGAGAGTTGACCGTTGGACAGCGCCTCTTTTCGTACTCTTCTTGGTGCTCAGCGGTGCAGAACTTGAACTTTCCGTATTCGGTGACTTCGCTATCGTTATTATCGGTGTAGTTTACATAATCGCTCGCTCGGCAGGTAAGTGCGTAGGCGCTTACGGAAGCGCGAAATTCACAAAGTGCAACGATACTATTGTAAAATACCTCGGTATCACACTTCTTCCTCAGGCGGGTGTTGCCCTCGGTATGGCAATGAAAGCATCCGCGCTCGTTACTCACGGTATGATAGTTTCCAACATCACACTCTTTGCAGTGCTTATCTATGAACTTTTCGGTCCTATGTTTACGAAGATGGCATTGCTCCGCGCAGGCGAAATCAAACCCGAAGAGAAAACAAGTTCTCGCGGAAAACTTCATTTACCTAACTTCACTCACCGCGCAGACGAAAACAAATAAAATATTTTATATTTGTTTTTGAAAAATGTTGAAAAACAAAAAATAATTTGGTATAATAATCAGGTAGTTTGTAAAACAAAAGAACAGTTTTGAAAATATAAAAAGGCAGGGGTGTTTCGCTATGAAAAAAATAGGATTCGATAACGACAAATACGTACGAATGCAATCGGAAAAAATAAGAGAAAGAATATCCAATTTTGGCGGAAAACTCTACCTTGAATTCGGCGGAAAACTCTTTGACGATTACCATGCGTCAAGAGTTTTGCCGGGTTTCAAACCCGACAGTAAACTCCAGATGCTTCTTGAACTCAAAGAAGAAGCAGAAGTTGTTATCGTTATAAACGCGGCGGATATAGCAAAAAACAAAATGCGCGGAGACCTCGGTATAACGTACGACCTTGACGTTTTGCGTTTGATAGACGCATTCCGCAGCGTAGGACTTTACGTGGGCAGCGTAGTTTTGACAATGTTTGAAGGTCAGACCGCGGCAGTAAAATTCGAGGAAAGACTTTCAAATCTCGGTGTAAAAGTATATAGACACTACCCGATAGAAGGCTATCCTTCCGACGTAGAAACCATAGTAAGCGAAAAAGGCTACGGCAAAAACGATTATATAGAAACTGAACGCAGATTAGTTATCGTTACCGCCCCCGGCCCCGGAAGCGGAAAACTCGCAGTATGTCTTTCACAGTTGTATCACGAAAATCTTCGCGGAGTGAAGTCGGGATATGCAAAGTTTGAGACTTTCCCTATCTGGAATATGCCAATAAACCATATGGTCAACTTCGCATACGAAGCGGCAACCGCAGACTTAAAAGACGTCAATATGCTTGACCAATTTCATCTTGCGGCATACGGTGAGACCGTTGTAAACTATAACCGAGACCTTGAAATGTTCCCGGTAGTTGACGCTATGTTCTGCAAAATATACGGGAACTCCCCCTATAAATCCCCGACGGATATGGGCGTAAATATGGTCGGCAACTGCATAATAGACGACGAAGCGGTTACAGAAGCATCGAAACTTGAGATAATACGCAGATATTACACCGCGCTTTGCGGACAAATGGAAGGATTAGTTTCCCGCGATATAGTTTTCAAACTTGAAATACTTATGAAAAAAGCGGGTATTTCTCCCGAAATACGCAAAGTTATAGCAAAAGCGAACGAGAAAGCAGAAGAGACTAACGCACCCGCCGCAGCAATTGAACTTCCCGACGGAAGAATAGTAACAGGCAAGAATTCATCTCTTCTCGGTGCATCTGCCGCATTGCTTCTCAACTCGCTCAAAGTCCTTGCGGGAATTGACGACAGTATACACCTTATCGCACCCGAAATAATAGAGCCTATCCAACACTTGAAAGTGGACCACCTCGGCAACAGAAATCCGAGACTTCACACCGATGAGATACTTATCGCGCTCTCAATATGTGCGGCAACCTCTCCGACAGCAGAACTTGCAATGCAACAGTTGGACAAACTTCGCGGCTGTGAGGCGCATTCCTCTGTAATGCTCGCGCAGATAGACGAAAAAACCTTCAAGAAACTCGGCGTAAATATCACTTGCGAGCCTAAATATCAGACGAAAAAACTCTACCGCGCACAGTCTTGATAACAAGCCGATAATACGGTTTTATAAATAAGACGGAAAAAGGTGAAAAAATGAAAAAATACGAAAGATTTGAAAAACTTTACTCACAAGGTAAGTTGGACTATGTTGAAATCCTTGTGGATAAAGAAACGGGAGTTAATTACCTCTATCGTCAAGCAGGATATGCAGGCGGTCTTACCGTGCTTCTTGACGAAAACGGAAAACCCGTTATCACACCTGTAAGAAATAAAGAAAACTCCGATAAATAAACACAAAAACAGGACATCTCGTAAATGGGAAATGTTCCTCAATAAAAACAGAAGAGAGAGCAAATCGGCTTAATATCCGAATTGTTCTCTCTTTTTTTGCTTTTCAATTTACTTGTAAATAAAACTTGTCAATTGTCCCAAAAACTTTCGAATAAAACGGCAAGCGAGCGAATATCTCCCGTGTATTTGAGAGAATGCCAATGGTCAGGCAAAATCTTGCGGTAAATATGCTCGCGGAAACGGTCGTCAATAAGTAGAAGTATTCCGCGGTCATCGTCTCGCCGTATAACACGCCCCGCCGCTTGAAGCACTCTGTTCATACCGGGATAAATATAAGCATATTCGTGCCCCGTTTCATATTTTTCCTGATAATACTCACGCATTGCCTCACGCTCGAAAGTAGGCGTCGGCATACCTGCACCGATGATTATAGCACCTATAAGGCGCTCTCCTGCAAGGTCGATACCCTCAGAGTATATACCGCCCATAACGCAAAACGCAACCATAGTTTTGTCTGTGTGCTCTTTGAATGACGAAAGGAAGTCTACTCTTTCTCTTTGTGTCATACTGCGCTTTTGAATTATCACTTTTACATCGGGATTAGTTGACGTAAACACAGACGCAATATTCTCCATATATGCAAACGAAGGGCAGAATACCATATAGTTTCCTACCTTCGCCCTTATTGCCGTCTGTATCGCGCGTGAGATTTCGGGCGCGTTTGCTTCTCTATCAGAGTAGCGTGTGCTTACACCGTCAAAGACGGCTATGCAAAGTCTGTCACGGTCAAAAGGAGACGGTATCTCGATATTCTGTGAATTTCGTCTGTCTGTGAGTTGCGCTTGATAGTAATCGGTCGGCAAAAGCGTCGCAGAAAACATAACCGCAGAAATTCCGCAGTCAAGACGGTTTCCTATAATACTGCTCGGGTCAATGCATCTTACTTTAAGCGATATTTCCTTACCTTCAAGCAAAACGAAAATACGGAATTTCTCGTTGTAAATTTTGAAAATGTCAACTAAAGTTCGCAATTTTGACAAAAAATCGCGCAATTTGGTATATTCTTCGTGAGAATAATCTCCCCGCCTTGCAAAATAATTGCGCTCACTGTGTTGTTTTAGCGAGGTGAAAAACTCTACTATTCCCGTAGGCAGATTGCTCTGCGCCACCACTGCCGTTTTTTCGCCCGTTACGGAAATTCTCATCTCCGCTCGGCAAAGAGGGAAAAGCATATCAACAAATTCGCGGCAACTTTCACGAAGCGTAGAAGAAAGACTTTCGTGACGCGAAAAATACTTCGCCGCTTCTTTTAATTCCGAAAGCGAAAAATCTGCGGAATACATATCTCTTACTCTGTCGGGGAGATTGTGCGCCTCATCAACGAGGAAAGCGAAATTCCCGCGTCTGTCAAAATATCTGCGCAAATATGATTTAGGGTCGAAAAGATAGTTGTAGTCGCAAATGATAACGTCGCAAAGCATACTGTAATTAAGAGACAATTCATAGGGGCATATATTGTAATTTTTCGCTATTTCGCGTATTTTCTTTAATTCAACCGCCGTTTTTTCGCTTTCTGAATACTGAAGCAATTCCTCGCAGGCGCGGAGTGTTTGCTCACTTGTGAATTGTCCGAAATCGCAGGAATGCCCGCGGCGGCACAAAGTCCCGTTTTCGCATATTCTTTCTTTTGCCGAAAGTATGACGGAGTTTATTTTCGCACCCTCTTTACACATCGCGGAAAGCGTGTCTTTTGCCGCCAATGCCGTTGTGCCTTTCGGCGTGAGATAGAATACCTTCTCGCACGCGCCTTCTCCCATTGCCCTTATAGCAGGGTAAAGCACCGATACCGTCTTTCCCGTGCCCGTTGGTGCACAGGCGGTAAGCGTGCGTTTCTTTTTTAACGCATTATAGCACGCACTCATAAAATCCTTTTGTCCCTCACGCATAGAGGGATAAGGGAAACGCAAAGCCTTCATTGTCGGAAGACGTTTACACACTCTTTCTATCTCTGTTTTTGCGTTTAAGTGAAACGAGTAGAGAAGTTTTGAGAAGAATTTGTCAAGAGATGCAAAAGTAGGTAATTCTTCAAAAACAATATCGCTTTCCTCGTTTGCACATATAATTTTCAGATTTATCTTTTTTATTCCGCTTATCGCGCTATATATGTACGCCGTGCAAAAAGCCTTTGCGCGTACGTATTTTTTTGTGTTCTCAGGGAATTCGCGAGTGTCGGCATCGCACCCGAAAATAAACGTAAGAGTAGCCGTGTCTCCGTCGTTTTCCAATTTGTCTGCATAAGCGGAAATCTCAAACTGATATTCCCCGTCGATTTCGGTATAAGAAAGGGGCGTATGCGTGTCAACACAACCGTATTTTTCTTTTAGATACTTGTCTGCGGGGTAGACGGAATATTCTTCTGCATCGGTCGCGAGTGAAGAACTTTTCAACGCAGAAAATATCATTTCATCTGCATCAACGCTTACCGTTGCACGCGTTTCATCGTATCTCATAACCGCCCCCCTTTTCTTAAAAATATTTACAGTAAAATTTTATCACAGTAGAAGTAAAAAGTCAATATCACTTGACACAAGCGATAATTTTGTGTATAATTCTTCTTGTTTGAATTTTTAAAATAATATGCTAAAATAGAGATATAAGAGGTACAAAATGAAAAAAATGTTTTCCGTCAATAATATGCTTCTGTTGCTTACGGCGGCTATATGGGGACTTGCTTTCGTCGCGCAAAGCGTGGCAATGGACGACGTGTCGCCCTTTACTTTCAACTGCGTCAGATTTTTCCTCGGCGGTGCTATTCTCATTCCGTGCATATTCTTGCTTGACAAAATAAGCAGAAATGGAAGAAAACTATTTAAAATTACTAAATATGAACTTCTCGGCGGTATCTTTTGCGGCATCGTGCTCGGCGTTGCATCTACTTTTCAACAGTATGGAATAGCGCTCGGCTCGACTGCGGGAAAGGCGGCGTTTATCACGTCTTTGTACGTTGTATTCGTGCCGTTGCTTTCTGTGTTTGCGAAGAAAAAACTCAATCCGAAAGTATGGATTGGCGTCTTTATGGCTATTTTCGGTGTTTCGCTTATTTCCGTTAATTTCAACGAGGGACTTTCCGTCGGATTTTGCGACCTTATAATGCTTTTGGGGGCTATCGCATTCGCGCTTCACATTATCGTTATTGATAAATATTCGCCGAAGTGCGACGGCGTGCGTATGTCAATGCTTCAATTCTTCGTCGCCTCGCTTGTAAATCTCCCCGGAATGCTCATTTTTGACCGTCCCGAGTTTTCCTCTCTCGCAACCGCTTGGCTTCCTATCGCGTATGCGGGATTTCTTTCCTGCGGCGTCGCTTATACACTTCAAGTCGTTGCACAGAAAAAGTGCGACCCCACCGCCGCTACTGTTATTTTGAGCCTTGAATCCGTATTCGGCGCACTCGGCG
>JAZOLR010000133.1:0-3624 GCA_045653255.1 Eubacteriales bacterium
CAAAGTTTTTCAATCTCGCGCATATAGGATAAATGCCCACCGCCGAAACCGTGGTCGAAAACTATTATTCTGTCTTTCTTGAAGTCGGCATAGGAGTAAAAATACCCTTGCAAGAGGTCGCCTTTTCGTGATTTGAAGGAAAATTCCTCACAGGAAAGCGTGGGAAAATCCTTTGCCGAAAAGTAATACGCCACGCCCATATCGTCGCAACGGCGATGAAATTTTTGTTTAAATGCTTCTTTTATTTGTTTTTCTAATATCATAAAAACCTCATATTAAGTAAGATTAAGTAAGAAGTCGCCTTTTTTAGATTAGCGGTTAGATTAGTGTTAGTTTTCTTTCTGCTACTCACCGTCCACTGTCACTACTCACTATGTTATCCAACGTACTCCGCGAGTATTCCGTCAAGGAGTTTCATTTTCTCTGCGGTGGGTTCGGGGATTTCTGCAAAGGGGAAGGGAATTTTCATATTATCATACTTGACAGTACAAATCTTGCGGAAAGGAAGAAGTTCAACCTTGTCAACGCAGGGAAAATCTTTTACAATCTCGCCGAGGGCGCGCGCGCTTTCTTCGTCATCGTTAAACGAAGGAATTATAACCTGACGGACAGTGGTTTTTATATTTTTCTCGTTGAGGTAGGAAAGGAAATTGAGCGCGCTTGACAATTCCATTCCCACGTTTTCGCGGTAGAGGTCTTCTTTTACGTATTTTATATCCAAAAGTACGCGGTCTGTGACCGAAAGGAGAGCCTTTACACCGTCATTCAAGATAATACCCGACGTGTCGAGGCAAGTGTTTATCCCCTCTTTGTGACAAAGGGAAAATATTTTTTCTGCGGACTCCGCCTGCAAAAGCGGTTCACCGCCCGAAAGGGTAACTCCGCCCCTATCTCCGAAATACACGCGGTAATTCTTCGCCCTTTCGACAAGTTCTTTTTCGTCGCATTCAACTCCCGCATTCATATCCCACGTGTCAGGGTTGTGACAACACTTGCAACGCAGAGGACACCCCTGCGTAAATATTACAAATCTAACACCCGGACCGTCAAGTGTGCCGAGGCTCTGTATAGAATGTACGCGCAACATTTTCTTTCTCTTTTCTTATCTTTCTTTTTTGCAAAAAGACAGAGAACGGTAAACATTCTCTGTCTTTTGTAAACAATTATTTACCATTTCCAATCGGAATGCAAAGTTGGGTAGCGTCCGTACCTGCAAGGCTCTCGTGGAACGTTCTTGAGATTACTTCTCTTTGTTGCTCGCGTGAGAGTTTGTTGAAGTTAACGGCATAACCCGAAACTCTTATAGTAAGATTGGGGTAATCTTCGGGGTTTTCGTATGCTTTCACGAGCGTTTCGCGGTTGAGCACGTTGACGTTGATGTGGTGCGCTTTCTTTGCGAAATAGCCGTCAAGGATAGCAACGAGGTTGTCAATTCTTTCTTCTTCTGTTCTTCCGAGTGCTTCGGGAGTTATCGAGAAGGTATTGGAAACACCGACACGGCAATCGTCGTAACTAATCTTTGCAACCGAGTTAAGCGATGCGAGCGCGCCGTTTTGCTCACGATTGTGCATCGGGTTTGCACCGGGGGCGAAAGGCGCGAATGCCTCTCTGCCGTCGGGGGTTGCGCCCGTGTTCTTTCCGTACATTACGTTTGAAGTAATAGTGAGAACGGAAAGAGTGTGGATTGCGTTACGGTAGGTGGGAGTTTTACGAAGTTCGGTAATAACGCGGTGTGTCATATCCTTTGCGATAAGGTCAACACGGTCGTCGTCGTTTCCGTACTTCGGGAACTCGCCCGTCGTCTCAAAGTCAACGATAAATCCGCTTTCGTCCTTTACAGGATGAACTTTTGCGTACTTGATAGCGGAAAGCGAGTCGGCAACAACCGAAAGTCCCGCAATACCAAATGCCATAAGGCGTTCAACGTCGGTATCGTGCAGAGCCATCTGCAATTTTTCATACGCATACTTATCGTGCATATAGTGAATGACGTTCATCGTATTAACGTAGAGGTTAGAAAGCCACTCAATATATATCTGGTAACGCGCCATAACCGCGTCGAAGTCGAGTTTGTTCACGTCCATTACGGGCATCTGCGGACCTATGTGCATTTTGCTCGTTGTATCGTAACCGCCGTTTATAGCGATGAGCAAGAGTTTTGCAAGGTTGCAACGCGCGCCGAAGAACTGCATCTGCTTACCGAGTTTCATAGCGGACACGCAACACGCGATAGCGTAGTCGTCGCCGTATATCGGGCGCATTATATCATCGTTTTCATACTGGATAGAGTCTGTCTCTCTTGAAACCTTCGCGCAGAATTTCTTGAAGGGTTCGGGAAGTGTGTTCGCCCAAAGCACCGTGAGGTTGGGTTCGGGTGAGCAACCGAGAGTGTAAAGGGTGTTGAGTATACGGAAACTGCCCTTTGTTACAAGAGTTCTTCCGTCCTCGCCCATACCGCCGACCGCTTCGGTTATCCACATCGGGTCACCGCCGAAAAGTTCGTTGTATTCGGGGGTACGCAAGTGTCTTGCCAAGCGAAGTTTGATAACGAAATCGTCGATGAGTTCCTGCGCTTCAGTCTCTGTGAGAATTCCGCGCTCTATATCTCTTTCAATATATATATCGAAGAAAGTGCTTACTCTTCCGAGCGACATTGCCGCGCCGTTTTGTTCCCTTATCGCGCCGAGATAGCCAAAATAAGTCCATTGAATAGCCTCGCGCGCATTCTTTGCAGGCTCGCTTATATCGTAGCCGTAGGTCGCTGCCATCTCTTTCAAGTATACAAGGAATACTATCTGTCTGTAAAGTTCCTCGTCTACGCGGATTTCTTCTTCGTCAAAGCGACCTTTTGTAAGTGATGCCTTATCGCGTTTTTTCTCCTCAATAAGAGCCTCAACTCCGTAGAGTGCGATACGGCGGTAGTCGCCTATAATTCTTCCTCTGCCGTATGCATCGGGAAGACCTGTGATAACGTGGCACTTACGCGCCGCGCGCATTTCTTCTGTATAAGCGCGGAAAACTCCGTCGTTGTGTGTTGTGCGGAATTCGAACGCCTTTTCTATCTTTTCACCGAGTTTGTAGCCGTAAGCCTCACACGCCTGACGCGCCATTCTTATACCGCCGAAAGGATTAACACCGCGGCGAAGGGGGGCATCGGTCTGCAAACCTACGATGAGTTCGTTTTCTTTGTCTACGTATCCTGCAGGATAAGCGCGAAGAGAAGACACGGTCTCCGTGTCAACGTCAAGCACTCCGCCTTTTTTGCGTTCTTCTGCAAAAAGTGCCTGCACCTTTTCCATAAGCGCCTTCGTGCGAGGGGTTGCCTTCGCCAAAAAAGAATCGTCGCCTGTATACTCGCGATAGTTCTTTTGAATGAAGTCGCGTACGTTTATTTCATTTTGCCATTTTCCGGATACAAATCCGTCCCAGTTCTTGTGTTCCATAAATTCACCATTTCACCCTTTCTGCACAACCCACAATTAAAGCAGTGCAAAATTTGTGTTTATCTAATAAATTCGGCTTTGTTCACGCGCGGACTGCCTACTCTTAAACTTCGTTAAAAAAGAAACAAAAAAAGCAACCCAGATTCCGAAAAGAAGGAAAGCTGAATCGCCCAGACGGTCG
>JAZOLR010000134.1:0-16220 GCA_045653255.1 Eubacteriales bacterium
CGGTCAGATAAATATGCTCGGCGGCGGAACCAAGGATACACTCCTTTGCCGTCTTACCGCATCCGCTACAGGCGCAAAAGTTGTTGCAGGTCCTGTTGAAGCAACCGTAATGGGCAACATTGCGGTTCAACTTATCGCTCTCGGCGAGATAGACAGCGTTGCTACCGCAAGAGACGTTATAAAGAACTCTGTAGAACTCAAAGAGTATGAGCCCACCGATGCAGCAGAATGGAACAAATACTACGAAGAATACTGTAAATATCTCGGTAAATCCGGAGAAAGGGCTTAAAAATGAGTATTGAACAAGCATACAAACTTGCAAAAGAAGTCTATGCCCAGATGGGCGTAGACACCGACGCGGCTATAAAGAAAGTTGAAAACATTCCTATATCTCTTCATTGTTGGCAGGGAGATGACGTAAGAGGTTTCCTCTTTGGAAACGAACTTTCGGGCGGAATTCAGACAACGGGTAACTACCTCGGCAGAGCGCGTAATGCAGACGAACTTCGTTCTGACCTTGACCTCGCGCTTTCGCTTATCCCCGGTAAACAGAGACTCAACCTTCACGCAATCTATGCAGACACTGATGAAAAAGTAGACCTTACCGACCTCGCGCCCAAGCATTTTGAGTCTTGGGTGGATTGGGCAAAGGAAAAGGAGATGGGACTTGATTTCAATCCGTCTTGCTTTTCTCATCCTATGGCGGATAGCGGATTCACTATCTCGTCTGTCGACAAGAATATACGCGAGTTCTGGATAGAGCATTGCCGCCGCTCTCGCGAGATAGGCGAATATTTCGGAAAAACTCTCGGCACGAAAGCAGTAACGAATTTCTGGTTCCCCGACGGATACAAGGATATCCCCGTAGACCGCGAAGCACCGCGTTACCGTATGATGACCGCGCTTGACGAAGTCTTTGCGGGCGCAGATAAAGAGTCGAACCTCTCCGCCCTTGAAAGCAAGGTGTTCGGCATAGGCGCGGAAAGTTACACCGTCGCATCTAACGAGTTCGCACTCGGTTATGCGGCAACGAGAGATATTGCGTACTGTCTTGACGCAGGACATTTCCACCCGACAGAAGTAATATCCGACAAGATTTCTTCCGTTCTTCTTTACACGAAAGAACTTTTGCTCCACGTCAGCCGTCCTGTGAGATGGGATAGCGACCACGTTGTTATTCTTGACGACGAACTCAATGCTATCGCACAGTCGCTTATACGCACCAACCTTGTTGAGCGTACGCATATCGGTCTTGACTTCTTCGACGCGTCAATTAACCGTATTGCCGCTTGGGTAATAGGCACGAGAAATATGCAGAAAGCATTGCTCCGCGCTTGCCTTGAACCTACCGAAGTTTTGAAGAATATCGAAAACGACGGCGACTACACCTCTCGCCTTGCGCTTACAGAGGAACTCAAAACATTCCCCTTCGGCGCAGTATGGGATTATCTTTGCGAAAAGAACGGCGTACCCACTCGCGAGAAGTGGCTTATTCCCGTTCGCGAATATGAGAAAAAGGTGCTTATCGGAAGATGAAACGCTATCCGTTAAAATTAAACTATATAGCAAAAACCGCCCTCTGGGGCGGTTCTTCGCTTAAAGAGAAATACAGAAAAAATTCAGAATACGAAAAACTCGCGGAAACGTGGGAACTCTCCGTTCGTGAAAACGAGAAAAGCGTGATAGAAAACGGTATCTACGCGAAAAAAACTCTCGCAGAATATATAGCGGAGTGCGGAAATTCTGCACTCGGCGATACTTGTCACTCTTCTCGCTTTCCGTTGCTTATCAAGTTTATTGATGCGTGTGACTCTCTTTCCGTGCAAGTTCATCCCGACGACGACTATGCAAAGACCTATGAAAACGATATAGGCAAGACGGAAATGTGGTACATACTCGACGCAGACGAGGGTGCAGAACTTGTGTACGGTCTTTGCGACGGAGTAGACGAAAAACGCTTTGCACAAGCAATTGATGAAAACGACTATTCTTCCGTTTTGAGAAAAGTCAAAGTCAAAGCAGGCGAGACCTATTTTATCCCTGCGGGAATGGTACACGCAATAGGCGCAGGCATCAGAATTGCGGAAATTCAGCAGAATTGCGACCTTACCTACCGCGTATACGACTTTGACCGAGTAGGCGCAGACGGAAAAAAGCGCGAATTGCATATTGAAAAAGCAAAAGCGGTTGTAAAACCTATATCAGACGGAAAAGCAAACGCTATCCGTTTTGAAGCGAAAAACGAAAACGATAGCGAAAACACCCTTGCCCATTGCAGATATTTCAAGACAGACCTTGAAAAGATTTCAGGCGAGAGGGAATTTCTCGCAGACGCGCATTCTTTTACCTCGCTTCTTTGTATTGACGGAGAGGGAAGTATCGTGTATGAAAATAAGGAATATCCCGTACTTTGCGGCGACAGTTACTTTTTGCCCGCCGATATGGGAAAATATACCCTGCGCGGTAATTTCACACTTCTTTCCGTAACACTTTAAAATAACACAAAAAACGGCATTTCGGTAAAACCGAAGTGCCGTTTTCGCTTATTTCATATTTCAGGGTTAGTGAATATGTAATAATCAAGTAAAAAGGTGAATAGAATGTAGAGAAAAACTTATTATTTGTTTTCGGCAAGAGTATTCTTGCAGGATTTGCATATATACTTGCCGTTGTATTTCACGAGATTTTCTTTACCTGTGCAGAATACGCAGAAAGGCTCAAACTTCTTAACCGCTACGTAATCGCCTTGGAAAATTATTTCTACTTCGTCGCCGTTTTCAATAGAAAGCGAGCGTCTGAACTCTTTCGGTATAACAACTCTCCCGAGTTCATCTATCTTTCTTACTAATCCAAATCCGTCCATTTTTCGACTCCTTGTTGCTTTTAATTACTGAATTTTTTCTATATTTTACCATATATTTTCGAAAAAGTCAACATTTTTTGATTAAAAACATTGACAATTTTTTCAAACAATTTCCAAAATTCGTAAATCGTGTCAAAAAAGGAATTATACCAAAAGGGACAAAAGACAACAAATGTTTACAGAATACACCGAAAACCTAATTTCTCTCTTACCGCAGAGTGTCGCGCGCGAGTTATATCGCCTTGACGGAAGTTACTTCAATTTTGAAAAGCGTCTTTCTGAAATCCGACTTCGCTCACAAAAAATATCTTCATTAACACTTGACGGCAAAAACATACCGCTTTCGCTCACACTCAAAAAAGAGGAACTTTCCGATTGTCTGAAAAGAATTTGCCGTGGGTCTGTGTATGCGTATAGCGAGACTTTGCGCGAGGGATACGTCACACTTGACGGCGGTTACCGTGTGGGCGTTGCAGGTCGCGCGGTTTACGAGGGCGGATACGTTGTCGGTGTTGGAGAGGTTTCTTCGCTTTCCGTGAGAATTCCCCATCTTGTCGCGGGAGCAGGGGACATTGCGGTGTCTGTATGGCGGAAAATGAAAAGAAAAAGCGGAATATTGATATATTCGCCCCCGGGAAACGGAAAAACCACAATGCTCCGAGATATAGCGATACAACTTTCATCGGGAAATGATGCTCTGCGCGTTTGTGTTGTGGATTGCAGAGCGGAAATAGACGGTGGACTTATTCCGCGCACAAGTCTCGTTGACGTTTTGGTGGGATATAAAAAAGCCGAGGGAATAGAAATAGCGACTCGCTCACTCTCCCCCGAACTTATAATTTGCGATGAAATAGGCGGTTACGATGAGGCAATGGCGATACTTGACGTGCAGAGTTGCGGCGTTCCTCTCATCGCATCCGTACACGGCGAGAGCA
Source organism: Eubacteriales bacterium (assembly GCA_045653255.1). Lineage (GTDB taxonomy): Bacteria > Bacillota > Clostridia > Oscillospirales > CAG-272 > UBA1740. Next base: position 3,799 of record JAZOLR010000134.1, read on the forward strand.
TAGAGGAGATAACGTCAAGAAACACGGTAGCATTACTTTCAAAAAGCGGGATTTTTGGCGCGTATATAGGTGTCAAAAGAGAAAAGAACGGATTTTTCTGTACTGTCGATTACCCCGAATTTTGACTTTAGAGGTGCTTTATGTTAACTTTTAAGATTGCCGGCGCATTCACTTTACTGTTTATAACGCTTTATCTATGTTACGAAGCGTCGCGTATGGAATTCAGACGATTGAGGCAAACGGAGGGGTTTTTACTTCTTATCCGTCACGTAAAGGCGCAAATCTCTTGTTTTTGTACCCCTCTTGCAGAGATTTTCGCAGAATTTGAAAATTCCTCTCTCGAGGCGATAGGATTTACTTCGGCTTTGCGCGAGGGCGGATTTTCCTACGCGCTTGAAAAATGCAAAGACAAAATATACCTTGATACAGAAAGAATAAACATGCTTGCCAATTTTGGCGAAGAACTCGGAAAAAGTTATAGAGAAGAACAGATAGAATGTTGTGATTACTACATAGGCGAACTTGAAAACGCATACACGAAAACGCGAGACGAACAACCGCGCAGAGCGAAACTCTACCGCTCTTTGCTTTTGACGGGCGGACTTATGGTTATTATAGTTTTCATATAAATAAAAAGCAAAAAACACGAGGAGAAAAATATGGACGTAGGATTGATATTAAAAGTGGCAGGAGTAGGAATGCTTATCGCCGTATCTCATCAGATACTTTCGAAATCGGGGCGCGACGAGCAGGCAATGCTCTTGTCAATATGCGGTATAATAATAGTTCTTATAATGCTCGTTGAGCAACTCGGCACGCTCTACGATACGATAAGAGGCGTATTCGGTCTATGACGGTATCACACGTTTGCGGTATCGCTATTCTTCTCGCTGTATGCGCGTCAGTAGTGAAAGAAGTAAACCCGCGCGGTTTTTCTTATATCGGAATATTTGGCGCGGTGATACTTTTTTCTTTTGCGTTACTGCGTTATAGCGAGCCTATAACTTACATAAGCCAACTTGCCGCACGTGCAGGAGTGTCGGAATACGTATCTCTCGTTTTGAAAGTACTTGCCCTCGGATACGGCGTCGGTATATCTGCCGACCTTTGTCGCGATATGGGCGAGACGAGAATAGCCTCATCGCTTGAAATAGTAGGGCGTGCGGAATGTCTTTTACTGTGTATGCCCGCATTTGCAGAAATTATAGATTTGGCGCTTGGTCTTGTGAATAGATAAAATTAAAAAGAAATAAAAAGAATAGGTGAAACGAAAAAATGAAAAGATTTGTCGCCTTCTTTGCAGTTTTGCTTTTGTTTTGCGTCACCCCTCGGCAAGTATGTGCCGAAAGCGAGCGGGACTACGTGCAGGAGTTTTTGTCCTCTCTGCCTACTCTCGCCGAAGAAAAGATAGGCGATGCGGTAAGAGAGGGAGACGTATCGCAACTTGTGAGCGTTGAATATCTTGCGTCGCTTGCCTTCGACGGTTTCTTTTCGGGGATTGACGCAGGGGCAGGGGATTTTTTTATACTTTTAGCACTAACCTTGCTTTTCGCCGCATTTTCGCTCTTGCGTGAAAATGTAAACGAAAATATAGGAAAAACGGCAGAAAACGTATTTTTAGTTGTCGTCGCGCTTACTGTCTATCGCTTGTTTTCCGACGGTGTTTCTATGGCATATTCCTTTGTTGCCGATGCAAAGAACTTCGTCAACTCGCTGATACCGATAACGACAGGGCTTTATCTTATGGGTGGGAACACCGCAACTGCGGTGTCTTCGGGCGCAGGCGCAGGCGCGGCACTCGTCTGTATTGAAAACCTTTGTTCGCTTGCGCTTTCGCCTTTGATTTGCGTGACTTTCTCGCTTTCGCTTATAGGAAGCATCGGTAAAAACGTAAACTACGGAGTTATATGCAGGCAAATAAAAAACGCATATATGTCTTTGCTTGGATTTTTTACTATGGTGCTTTCTGCGTCTTTGTCTTTCGGAAATGCTATATCGTCAGCGGCGGATACCGTTGCCGCACGCGCGGTAAAATACGCGATAGGAAATATGATACCTATTGTCGGTAGCACTGTAAACTCGTCATACGGAACGCTTTCAGCGTCCGTATCAATGATAAAAAACACAGTCGGCGTATCGGCTATCATCGCTCTTGCTATTATTACTTTGCCCGTTATAGTGAGACTCCTTTTCGTGCGTATTTCGCTTAATATATGTACCACCGCCGCCGAAATGTTAGGGTGCGACAGAATAGGGAAATTATATACCGACTTTCGCTCGGTTTATGACCTTGTGCTTTCCTCTATTGTGTTTGTTTCGCTCGTTTTCGTTATTATCTTTTCCGTGTTTTTGCGCTCTGCCGTGGCGATAGGATAGGACAAGCAAGAAAAAATAGAAAAATTCATAGAAAAGGCAAAATGAAAGAATGAAAGAATATCTTACAAGTGTGATAGCCGTCGCCGCAATATGCGCCATAATTGACACGCTTTCACCCGATGGAAAAATGAAAAAAAGCGTATCGTTTGCACTCTCTCTTGCCGTCACGCTTGCGCTTTTATCCCCTCTTTCGTTTTCAATTTCGGGGATAAAGGAAAAAAGCGAAAGTTTCATTTCCGAGATAGAAAGTGCATACGACGGCGCGTATTCGAATTCGTCACTTGAATATACGACAAGCGAAGCGGCAAACGAGGGAATAAAAGAGGCGATAAGCGGAAAATTCGGCATAGACAAATCAAATATAGAGGCAAAATGCAAGTTAAACATAATAGGCGAAACCGTTGTTTTTGAAAAAGTGGAAATCTTTTTATACGGAAAGGGAATATTTGCCGATACCGTAGGGATAAAAAAATACGTCTCCGAGTCGCTCGGGTGTGAATGTGAGGTGAAACTGCTTGACAGGTGAATTTTCAATTCTCAAATACATAAAAAATCTTCGCGGAAAGTGGGCTATCTGTATTCTCGCTATCGTTGGGATTATGTTGCTTTTGCTTGGCGGCAGTGTCGGTAGTGAAGAAAGCGAAAAAGTAGATAAAACTTATTTTGCAGAAGACTATAAAAAAGAGATAGAAAATGAGATAAAAAACCTCTGTATGCAGATAAGCGGAGACATAGCGCCAAGCGTCACGGTAACGCTTGAGAGCGGAGAAGAATACGTCTACGCCACTCGCGCAGACGGCAGTTATATTACCGCGTCGGGCGAGACCGTGCTTTTGTATATAAAACCGCCGAAAATATGCGGAGTTGCCGTCGTATGCCGAAACGGTGACACCCCCGAAGTGAAAAAAGAACTTACAAGCCTTATTTGCTCGCTTTTGAATATACCTTCAAATAGGGTATTCGTCGGGGATATAAAATAATTTTTAAAATATGCATATAAGCGAAAACACGCTAATATATATGTAGTACAAAGACAATAATGGAGGAAAAACAAATGGCAAAATTATTTGGAAAAACAGGCGTACTCTCAAAAATCGGCAAGCGCAATATCGTTATTATATGCGCAGTATTGCTTATCGGCGTGGCAGTGTATCTCAACTATCTTTGGTATTACGATACCGTTGATAACATAGGCTACGGCGACAACAATATGAGCGACGTATACGGCGACGCGCAAAACGGAAACGACCTCGGCGCAGGCGCAACCCCCGAAGATACGGACAACGCATACTTCAGCGCAACCCAACTTTCCCGTCAGCAAGCCCGCGACGAAGCACTTGAAGTGTTGCAGAAAGTCCTTGAAAGCGAAGACGCACTCGAAGTAACGAAAGAGCAGGCACTCATTGATATATCACGCATCGCATCCGATATAGAAAAAGAGTCCAACATAGAAGCGCTCGTCGTTGCAAAAGGATTTTCGCAGTGCGTAGCGGTTATAAACGGCGATAGCGCTAGCGTAGTTGTAAAATCCGACGAAGCCCTCGTTGCAAGTCAGGTAGCGCAGATAAGCGAGATAGTTTACAATTCCGCAGGAATATTGCCCGCAAATATCAACATAATCCAAAAGTAAACGGATAACGCATTTTGAATAGCATAATAAAAAAGAGCATCTCTGTGCATGGCAAAGATGCTCTTTTTATAACTATTGTTTACATTTCTGTAGGGATTTCGACTTTTTCTTTCTTTTTGTAAATGCATAAGCCTTTGTTTTTCATATTTTTTTCAAGGAATATGAAAAGCATTACGGTAATCATTTCGTAAGGAATAGGGCAGAATTCGCCTGGGTTTACTTGGCTCATAAGCAAAATTCCGAGATAGGATATGCCGAGACACATAGTTTCTGCCGTTATATCCTTGAATATAAACCGTATGCGGTCGAATATTTGATAGGCATACGCGAGTATACCGACAAGACCGAGACTTCCGACAACCTGCGGTATCATCATATGATACCACACCATAGCACCCTTTCTCGGATTGTATAGGTCGGTGTTTTCAACGTTTCCAAGCCCTTGACCGAAAATGGGATTTCCAAGAAAATCTTCTATTGAGCGAGAAATCAGTTTTACACGCGCCTCGCCTGAGTCTATTATGTTTTTCAGTTTGTCAAACGAGATATAGTTTGCTACAAACTTCGTAACAGGTGGGTAGAAAATCATTATAGCAACACCTGCGACGAGAAGGGAAAGTGTATGTATTATCAACTTTCTTTTGTGTATGCAGGCGTATATCACGCATACGATAGCCTCAATAGTACCCATAAGCATAGCACCGCGAGAAGTTGTCATCCACATGCACGCAAGCATCGCAATACCGACAAAAAAGTGCGCCGAGTGTTTTTTCACCGCATAGCAAAAGGGGAAAGGCAAGCAAAACATCATAATGGTTGACGCATTGTTTGACATTTGGAATTTAAACGCCATAAGTTGATCTATACGCGGTACGCCTGAAGACAAAAATTTTCCGTTATAGAAAATTATCTCATGATATGTTGCATACAACTGCAATACTTCAAACATACAGAATAATCCGATGATATACATGAAAAGAGCGAAAAGCCCGAAAGTATCCTCGTCGCTTTCGTGTATTCCGTATCTTGCCGCAAAGTAGAATAAAATCATACCCGCGCCCAAAGCGAGAACGTAGTATAGAGAAGTCGGCGCAAAATATTCGCCTGCGCTTATCGTACCTATACCGCCGAGTGTGACCGCTATTGCCACTGCAAGAATGCCGAAGAAACTGTCGCCTCTTTCGTAGTTTTTCGCACCCTTGCAAAGTTTCACTATAGCAATGATTATTATCGGAATGGGAATATAGAAAAACTTTATAAACGTGTCAAAGGAGTCGTAACATTTTATCGCTATGCAACACGCAAGCATCGCAGGATAAAATGCGTGAAGTCCGTTTTGCGGAAATGCGAAAACCACCGTAGTTATCAATACGAATATCAAAACGGATTCGACTTCTTTTTCAAGAATTACCCCCACGCAAGCAAGTAAAAACATAAAAGCCATAGAATAGGGAGAATTTACGGCTTTTTTTATTTTGTCAACTGTCGTCATATTTCCTCTTAAAGAAAGGACCGAGGATTGAATTCCTCAGTCCTTTTTTTAGTTTCGTTTGTCTATTGTGTAAGTAGGTACGAGCGAAGCAACGAGTTCTTTCATTTTGTCGGTTTCGTTATATGCCTCGGAATAAAGTTCATCGAGTTTACGCCACATAAATTCCTCGTCTATAACGAGAGGTTTTCCGATACTGATAAGTTCGTTTTCCGTCTTCTGAAGTCCTTCATCTGCCATAAGGCGTTCTTCATAGAGTTTTTCACCGGGGCGAAGTCCCGTGCATACGATGTCAATGTCGACGTTAGGCGCAAGACCGCTCAACTTGATAAGATTATAAGCGAGGTCGTAAATTCTGACAGGTTCACCCATATCAAGAACGAATATCTCGCCGCCCTTTGCATACGCGCCCGCCTGAAGAACAAGCGAAACCGCCTCTTGTATTGTCATAAAGTAACGGATAATATCTTTGTGAGTTACAGTAACAGGGCCGCCTGCGGATATTTGCTTACGGAAAAGCGGAATAACGCTTCCGTTTGAACCGAGCACGTTGCCGAATCTTACTGCAACGAATTCCGTCTTCGAGTGTCTGCCTAGTGTCTGAATTATCATCTCGCAGATGCGCTTTGAAGCCCCCATTATGTTGGTGGGGTTTACCGCTTTATCCGTGCTTATCTGCACGAAACGTTTTGCACCGTATTTGTCTGCCGCACTCGCTACGTTGAGTGTACCGAATACGTTGTTCTTTACGGCTTCGTTCGGGCTTGTTTCCATAAGAGGAACGTGCTTGTGTGCCGCCGCGTTGAATACTATTTCGGGGTGATAAGTCTCGAATACCGCCTCAACTTTGCCCTTATCTCGTATGCTTCCTATAAGCACGAGAAGGTCAAGTTCGGGATGGTTGTGACGCAATTCCTGCTCAATGTCGTATGCGTTGTTTTCGTAAATATCGAAAATTATGAGTTTTGTCGGCTTGTGATTGGCTATCTGACGGCAAAGTTCGCTGCCTATCGAGCCGCCGCCGCCCGTTACAAGCACTGTCTTGTTTTCTATGTACTGTGCTATGTGGTCAAGGTCGACCGTTATCTGTTCTCTTCCGAGAAGGTCTGCCGTGTCAACGTCGCGGAGTTTTCCGACTGTTACCTGGTCATTAAGAAGTTGGTATATACCGGGCAATGTCTGCACGCGGCAGCCAAGTCCGTTACATTTTTCGTATATGGATTTTCTGATTTTTGCCGAAACCGAGGGAAGCGCAACTATTATGTGGCGTATGCCGTATTTCTTTACCGCCTCGGCAATATAGTCTGTGTCGCCTACAACCGGCACGCCGTTTACCTTGTTTCCTATCTTTGAAGCGTCATCGTCTATGAAACAAACGGGTTTCATTGTCGTATGGTCGGAAGTGTACAACTCACGCAATATCATCGTGCCCGCCATACCCGCGCCTATTATCATAGTGGGAGTTTTGTCTACTCCGTTTTCAAAATATGAGTGGCGCATGAACAATATAATTCTCTTCGAAAGTCTTGCAAAGTAAGAAAACAGAGTGTAGGAAATTCCGCATCCTATCGCATATCTCCAACCCGTTCCTACAATGAATTCGGAGGCAAACGCCATTACTAACGCCGCAATGACGGAAGCGACGCCGAGCATTATACATTCCTGCAGACCTATACTGCTGTAAAGTATAGAGTAAATCCTAAATGCGAAGTAGATGAGGTAAATTATAAAAAGATTGGCAAAGAAGTATTTAACTAAAAGTGCCGTGTTGAAATCCAGTCGCGTGAGTTCTAACGAAAACAGTATCGCAAAAAACAGAAGCATAGCGTCCGCAAACATTGCTATGAGTAATCTTGCAAGTTTCTTTGAATTCATATTTCTCCTTCTTCCAAATTGAAACTATACACGGTATTTATTATGTATCTTAACAATTTTAAGTAAAACGTAACAAATTTTATACAATAGTATAAAGATAGTATAAAGTAAAATGAACAAAAAGTCAATACTTTATGTGCCATAATTTGTACTAAACAGAAAAATCAGTCAAACTATTGACATAAAACCCCGAATGTAGTAAAATATATTTTATATTAGTTAATTTTTATATAATCTAAATGTAAAAAACAGTATTGGAGGATACTTTTGATGAATAAGTTGAGAGCAGGTATAGTCGGCGCGACAGGTATGGTAGGTCAGCGCTTTATCACCCTTCTTGAAAATCACCCCTATTTTGAAATTTCCGCACTTATCGCGAGCCCTCGCTCCGCAGGTAAGACATACGAAGAAGCAGTAGGCGAGCGTTGGAAACTTTCCACTCCTATGCCTGAAAAAGTGAAGAATATGACTGTTATTTCTTCCGATAAAATCGACCTTATCGCAGGACTTGTTGACTTCGTTTTCTGCGCGGTTGATATGAAAAAAGACGAAATAAAGGCACTTGAAGAAGCATACGCAAAGGCAGAAATTCCCGTAGTATCCAACAACTCCGCAAACCGTTGGACGCCCGACGTGCCTATGGTAATTCCGGAAATAAACAACTCTCACATAGAAGTTATTGAATATCAGAGAAAGCGCCTCGGCACAAAGACGGGCTTCGTTGCAGTAAAGCCTAACTGCTCTATCCAGAGTTACGTTCCCGCACTTACCCCCCTTCTCAAGTTCAAACCCACAAACATAGTTGCGACAACCTATCAGGCAATAAGCGGCGCAGGTAAGACCTTCCGCGAATGGCCCGAAATGATAGATAACGTTATCCCCTATATCGGCGGAGAAGAAGAAAAGAGCGAACAAGAGCCTCTTCGTATTTGGGGTAGTGTCGAAAACGGTGAAATAGTGAAGGCGAAATCTCCCCTTATCACTACTCAGTGCATTCGCGTTCCCGTTACCGACGGTCACACAGCGGCAGTTTTCGTAAGTTTTGAAAATAAACCCGAAATGGACGAAATAAAAGAACTCTGGAAGAACTTCCGCGGCAGACCTCAGGAACTCGGACTTCCCAGCGCACCCGAACAGTTCATCACCTACTTTGAAGAAGACAACCGTCCTCAAGCGAAACTTGACCGCGATATTTACGGCGGTATGGGCGTTACTGTCGGCAGACTTCGTCCTGACTCTTTGTTTGACTACAAGTTCGTAGGGCTTTCACACAATACCCTTCGCGGCGCAGCAGGCGGTGCAGTTCTTATAGCAGAACTTCTTTACAGAGAAGGCTATATAGTAAAAAAATAAAAAATAACGCAAGTAATTTGCGTTAATGCGTTAAAATTCGAAAGGTTGTTTATATGAGCGGATTTTTTGGTGTAGTATCAAAAGAAGATTGCGTTTTTGACTTGTTCTACGGTGTCGACTTCCATTCTCACCTCGGAACGAGAAGAGCAGGTATGGCGGTATACGGAGAAGATGGTTTTGACCGCGCCATACATAATATAGAAAACACACCCTTTAGAACGAAATTCACGTCTGAATTTAAGACAATGAAGGGATATATGGGTGTAGGTTGTATCTCCGACTACGAAGCGCAACCCATACTCGTTCGCTCGCACCACGGCACTTTCGCCATTACAACGGTAGGAAAAATAAACAACACGGAAGAAATCCTTCGCAACGTCATTTCCGGCAACGCTCACTTTTTTGAAATGAGCAACGGCGAATTGAACCCGACAGAACTTGTCGCCGCGATAATAAATCAGAAAGAGAACTTCATTGAAGGAATAGAGTACGCGCAAGAAGTGGTTGACGGCTCGCTTTCTATTTTAATTCTCACACCGAAAGGTGTGTATGCCGCACGCGACAAAAAGGGAAGAACCCCCGTCGCAATAGGCGAAAAGAGCGACGGCTACTGTGCAAGTTTCGAGAGTTTCGCTTATCTTAATCTCGGCTACCACGATTACCGTGAACTTGGCCCCGGTGAAATAGTCGTAATGACGCAAGACGGTGTAAAAACACTCGTTGCCCCCGGTACTGATATGAAAATATGCACGTTCTTGTGGGTTTATTACGGTTATCCCTCATCTTCTTACGAAGGATTGAGCGTAGAACAAATGCGCTATAATTGCGGCGGACTTCTTGCAAAGCGCGACGACGTCACCCCCGACTACGTTGCTTGCGTGCCCGACTCAGGTATCGCTCACGCAATAGGTTACTCAAATGCATCGGGTGTTCCGTATGCAAGACCGCTTATAAAATATACTCCTACTTGGGCGCGCTCGTTTATGCCTCCCACGCAGGAAAAACGCGACCTCATCGCAAAAATGAAACTCATTCCCATTCCGTCGCTCGTTCACGGAAAGAGCCTTCTCCTTATAGATGACTCGATAGTACGCGGTACGCAGTTGCGCGAGACTGCCGAATTCTTGTTCGAAAGCGGAGTAAAGGAAGTCCATATAAGACTTGGTTGCCCCCCTATTATGTACGGTTGTAAATACCTCAACTTCTCTCGTTCAAATACGGAAATGGAACTTATAACGCGTAGAAAAATAGTGGAACTTGAAGGTGAAGATCCGAGCGAAGAAGTACTTGCAGAATACGCCGACCCCGATAGCGAAAAATATAAGAAAATGGTAGACCTTATATGTGAAGAAATGAACTTCACCTCGCTTCGATACCACCGTCTTGACGATTTGATTGCAGCGACAGGACTCCCTGCCGACAAACTCTGCACGTATTGTTGGAATGGCAAAAAGTGATAAAATGTAAACAAAACGTTGCAAAATAAAACAAAAAACCGATTTTCGAAAAGGAAATCGGTTTTTTCTATGTTGAATTGAAAATCAGTTAAGTTTGTATTCTTGCAACATATTCCAAGTATCGCCGCCCGTAGCGCGTGTCTCTCCGTTTATCTTTGCGGTAGTGAAAACGAAAACTCTTTCACCGTCTAAAAGGAGTTGAGGGCGCTCTCTGCGTTGAAGTTCAAGCACACTTTTGTCGGTATATTCCACCGTGCGGGAGTAAACCTGCATAGGCTCGCATGTCTGCCAATGAATAGCGTCGTCAGACGAGAAATGCACACCCGCACCGACAAGTCCCGTATACGCACCTTGATTGTCTTCGGCTATTATCTCGAAACGGCCGTTGTTTTTGAACATATACATGTCTTCAATTTTGCCCTTCGGAAATATATCGTAAGCGATAACTTCAAAATCCGAGTCGTAAGAGTTTGCACGGGCGATTGAAACCTTCAAATTGCCGTCGCGGAATGCCATATACACACTTCCGTCGTCCATTACGACCGCTGCGGGATTGTTCGCGTTTTCGGGTAGGTCTAACGGTTTGTCAGGACGCACCCAGCCGTCTTTTAAAGATTTTGAATGCGCGACGCCTATCTTTCTTTTTTTAAAAGAGCCGTTTACCGTGCCTATGTAGAAGAGAAGATACTCGTCACCCGATTTCAGTATCTGAGGATTGTGAGCCATACCGCCGTCCCAATATTTTTCTTCGTCTCTTTTTGAGAAAATTACCTTCTCAAACTCAAACGGCTTGTCAAGTGAGTCGCTGGAAGCGAGTACAATCTCGGAGTTTGTCATATATCCTTCGGGGAATGTTGTCTCTTTTTTCCAACGCGAAGCAAAAAGGTAATATCTGCCGTCCTCACCCTTTATGGCAGAGCCGCACCAGACGTAGTATCCGTCCATTTTGAAACCCGAGCCGACAACGGCAGGGTAAAGACCGTGTGAAAAATCAATATTCATAAAGTAACCACCTTTCTTTTAGTATATATTATCATCATAATAACCAAAAGTAAATAGAAAAGAAAGATTTTATTTCAAAAAAATCATAAAAATAAATATTCCTGCTTTAACTGTTGAAAAAACGCAAAATATATGGTATACTCTATTTGGAAAAGTATACTATATAATCAAAGTATCTACATATTCAACATATATTTCAATTCGGAGGAAAAATGTTAGAACTTAAAAACGTTTCCTTTGTCGCGGAAAACGACGACGGAAAAAAGGAAATTTTAAAAGACGTAAATCTTAAAATAGATGACCGCTTCGTTGCCATCACAGGTCCAAACGGAGGCGGAAAATCCACCCTTGCGAAAGTCATTGCGGGTATAATCACCCCCACGTCAGGACAGATTCTTCTCGACGGAGAGGATATCACCTCGCTTTCAATCACAGACCGTGCGAAAAAAGGTATCAGTTTTGCATTCCAGCAACCCGTTAGATTTAAGGGAATCACGGTGCGTGACCTTATCACACTTGCATCAGGCAAGCAGATTGGCGTTGCAGAAGCGTGTGAATATCTTTCCGAGGTCGGACTTTGTGCCCGTGAATACATCAACCGTGAGATAAACGCAAGTCTTTCGGGCGGTGAACTTAAGCGTATCGAGATTGCTACAATTCTCGCACGCGGTACGAAACTCTCAATATTCGACGAGCCAGAAGCAGGTATAGACCTCTGGAGTTTCAATAGCCTTATTCGCGTATTTGAAAATATGTACGAAAAAGTAAAAGGCTCAATACTCATCATTTCACATCAGGAAAGAATACTCAGCATCGCCGACAAAATAGTGGTAATAGCGAACGGACAGATAGAAAACGTCGGCACAGGCAAGGAAATAATGCCCGACCTCCTTTCAGGTGCGGCATGCAAGACCTTGACGGACAAACTGTAAGAAGGAGCAAAAATGGATAATATACAGAAAAATCTGCTTGCAGAGGTGGCAGACCTTCACGGTATACCCGAGGGCGCATATAACATAAGAGCAAACGGCGAATCCACAAGAAGCACCACCGCCAACATAGATATAATAACAAAAGAAGATAAACCCGGAATTGACATAAAAGTCAAAGACGGAACGAAAAAACAGAGTTTGCACATTCCCGTAATAATCAGCAAAACGGGACTTCGCGAAATGGTCTACAACGATTTCTATATCGGTGAAGACTGTGACGTAACTATAGTTGCAGGTTGCGGAATCCA
>JAZOLR010000135.1:0-6936 GCA_045653255.1 Eubacteriales bacterium
ATATGCTCGTTTGTATGGGCGCGGCTCTTACTATGGTCTTGGGCGTGTATCTTTCCTTGATGGCTACGGGCGGAAAATGGAACGTAGGCGTTAACTTGCAGACCGACGTCTCGCGTTTTGGCGCTCAGGTGATAAACGGTATAGGTTTCATCGGTGCAGGTACTATACTCGTCACGGGCAGACAACAAGTTAAAGGTATGACGACGGCGGCAGGACTTTGGGCGAGTGCGTGTATGGGACTTGCGATAGGCGCAGGATTTTACGAAGTTGCGCTTATCGGCTCTCTCATTATCATTTTGACGATAGTTTTGTTTTCGAAACTTGAACGCTTCATTCTCGCGCATTCGCGAAACGTGAATATTTACGTTGAACTTATGCACATTGACTTTTTATCGGGTATAATGACCACGTTGAAAGAGCATAACGTACGCATTTATGACGTCGAACTTTCAAAGAGTGCGACAACTTCATATCCGACGGCGGTTTTGTCTTTGCAACTGCCGAAAAAGAAATCTCACGTAACGTTAATGACGGCGCTGGCGGAAAACGACGGCGTGCGAATAATAGAAGAAATATGATAAGGAGGATAAGATAAATGATTGCATATTTGGATTTTTTACGCGCGGACACTCTTGACCTTCTTACGATTGCGGTGAGACTTGCACTCGCTATGCTTTGCGGTGGATTTATAGGGCTTGAAAGAGAAAGAAAGCGCCGCCCTGCAGGTTTCCGTACGCATATTCTCATTTGCGTAGGCGCGGCAATGACCACCCTTACAAGCCAGTATCTGACGCTTGAACTCGGTCTTCACACCGATATGGCACGACTCGGCGCGCAGGTTATAGCGGGCATCGGTTTTATCGGTGCGGGTACGATAGTTATAACGAAACGCCGTCAGGTAAAAGGTCTTACGACTGCGGCAGGTCTTTGGGTTTCGGCTATCGTCGGTCTTGCATCGGGTGCAGGATTTTACGAGGCGGCAATTATCGCCACGGTTATAATTCTTATCGCGGAAATATTGTTCTCCCGCCTTGAATATTTTCTCGTCTCCACTTCGCGTTCTTTCAACCTTTACGTTGAATATACGGAAAACTCCATACTCGGCGCAACAGTTGACACAGTAAGAAAAGAGGGCGCGTATATAGTCGATATGGAAATCACGAAAAGCGCAAGCGAGGGAAAAAATCCCTGCGTTATCCTGTCGATAAACACTCCGAGAAAGTCCTCGCACAAGGCACTTATGACGCAGATTTCCCGAATAGACGGTGTTGTTACGGTAGAAGAACTTTAATAGTTTTTTTCGGTTCTTTTCAATAAATATAAACTTAAAAAAGTCAGTCAAGAAAAACCTCGACTGGCTTTTTTACATTAAAATGCAAAAATATTTGCATTTATACAAGAAAAATGAATATTTATGCAAATATCCGTTTAAATATACAAAATGCCTAAAAAACAAGAGAAAAACACGAAAATAACGCGGAAAAACTTGTTAAAACTTGAAAAATATTTGAAAAAACCCTTGACAAACAAGAAAAGTTTTAGTATAATGTCTGCATAAAACAACTTTTGCTTGAATAAATATGCAAAAATGCAGAAAGAAGGATAAAAATGGATAAGAAAAACATAAAAAAGGTTGTACTCGCGTATCCAGGTGGTCTTGACCCCTCTATCATCATTCCGTGGTTGAAAGAGAATTACAACAACTGCGAAGTAGTTGCAGTTTCAGGTAACGTCGGTCAGGCTGATGAACTTGAGGGACTTGAGGAAAAGGCACTTGCTACAGGTGCGTCGAAACTTTACGTTCTTGACCTCACAGAAGAATACGTTGACGACTATATAATCCCTACGATGAAAGCAGGCGCAATATACGAGGAATATCTTCTCGGTACGAGCCATGCGCGTCCCTGTATTGCAAAGGGTCTTGTTGAAATAGCAATAAAGGAAAACGCAGATGCTATCGTTCACGGATGCACAGGTAAGGGTAATGACCAGGTACGTTTCGAACTTGCTATCAAGCATTTCGCTCCTAATATGCCTATTTTTGCTCCTTGGCGTGAATGGGATATCAAGTCCCGAGACGAAGAAATCGACTATGCAGAGGCACACAACATTCCTTTGAAGATTAACCGCGAAACCAACTACTCAAAGGATAAGAACCTCTGGCACCTTTCTCACGAAGGTCTTGACCTTGAGGACACCGGAAAGGAGCCTATGTACGAAAAGCCCGGCTTCCTTGAAATGGGTGTATCTCCCATCATGGCACCTGACAAACCCACCTACGTTGAGATTGAATTTGAAAAGGGTATTCCCACGGCTATCGACGGCGAAAAGAAGACCGCAAAGGAAATTATTCTCAAACTCAACGAACTTGGTGGCGCTAACGGTATCGGTATCCTTGACATCGTAGAAAACCGTCTTGTAGGTATGAAGTGCCGCGGTATCTATGAAACTCCCGGTGGAGCAATACTTTACAAGGCTCACAGCGTGCTTGAGAGCATTTGCCTTGACAAGATGGTGCTTCACGAAAAGCAGAAACTTTCCATCACCTTTGCAGAACTCGTTTACAACGGGCAGTGGTTCACACCTCTTCGCGAGGCTTTGAGCGCATTCGTAGACAAGACTCAGGAAAAGGTTACGGGTAAAGTCAGACTTAAACTCTACAAGGGTAACATGATAAATGCAGGCGTTTGGAGTCCTTACTCACTTTATAGCGAAGAAATCGCAACCTTCGGTGAGAGTGACTACGACCAGAAGGATTCTGCAGGATTTATCAACCTCTACGGTTTGCCGATAAAGGTTCAGGCAATGGTAGACGGCAAAAAGTAATCTTTTTTGAGCGAGAAGATTTTGAGGGAGATTTTTCGATTTCGTCCCGAAGGTGTACTCTGTACTCCGAGAGGGCGAAAGCGGAAAAAACAAGCAAAATATAATTTGTTGGAGAAAACCGCAGGTTTTCAACCTTAAAGAAAGATGAATTTACACTTGCGAGAAAGTTTGTGCTATAACGCAAACACAATCAAAATTCTTTTGCTTGTGGTCTCACCAAAATATACCGCTCAAAACCAACTTGCATCTTCGGGGTGAAAATCCCCCATCGGTGTATGAATTACGAATTTTCGGTGAGAGTGTTAAGCGCTCTACCAAATAAAAGATAAGTGAGGCGCATACGCCCACAGCCATAGAAGGCGAAAAATGCCTTCTATGGCTAATCTTATTAAATAGAGACTTTTAAAAAAGCATTAAAAAGATAAAAACGGAGAACGGATATGGCAAAAATGTGGGCAGGAAGGACGTCGGGCGTTACCGATTCCATAGCGGACGATTTCAATTCATCTATTCACTTTGACTGCAGAATGTACAAGCAGGATATAAAGGGAAGCATGGCGCATGCGGCGATGCTCGGCGCGCGCAAAATTATAACCGAAGAAGAGGCAAAGACGCTTATAGACGGTCTTGATGCTATTCTTTCTGACCTTGAATCAGGTGCGCTTACCTTTGATTTTTCCTGCGAAGATATACATATGTTCGTAGAGCAGGAACTTACCTCTCGTCTTGGTGACGTAGGTAAGAAACTTCATACGGCAAGAAGCAGAAACGACCAGGTCGCGCTTGACCTTCGTATGTATTTGCGTGAGGAAATAGAGACTATTATATCCTATATCCGTGAACTTATAGAAGTTATAACCGACAAGGCAGAAGAATACAAATCTGCCATAATGCCCGGTTACACACATTTGCAGAGAGCACAACCGATAACTTTCGGTCATCATTTGCTCTCGTACGCGATGATGTTTTTGCGTGACATTTCCCGTTTTGAAGACGCGCAGAAGAGAATGGACGTTTCCCCCATCGGCTGTTGCGCCCTTGCGGGAACGACCTATGATACGGACAGAGTTTTCGAAGCGCAAAAGTTGGGATTTAGCGAAATTGCAAGAAACAGTCTTGACGGCGTTTCCGACCGCGATTTCTGCGTTGACTTCCTTTCCGCTTGCTCTGTACTTATGATGCACATGTCGCGTTTTTCCGAAGAAATAATTTTGTGGTCGAGTTGGGAATTCAAATTCATCGAACTTTCCGATGCATACACCACAGGCTCGTCTATAATGCCGCAGAAGAAGAATCCCGATATGGCGGAACTCGTTCGCGGAAAGACGGGTAGAGTTTACGGTGACCTTATGGCGCTTCTTACCACACTCAAAGGTCTTCCCCTTGCATACAACAAGGTTATGCAGGAAGATAATGAGAGCGTGTTTGACGCGGTAGACACCGTGAAGATGTGTTTGCAGGTATTCACACCCATGCTTGCGACAATGACCGCAATCACCGCAAATATGAAAAAGGCGGCGCAGGCAGGATTTATAAATGCAACCGACCTTGCAGACTATCTTGTAAAACACGGACTTCCTTTCAGAAGCGCATACAAGATTTCAGGTCAGATAGTTGCGAAATGTATTGCAGACGGTTGCGTACTTGAAACACTTCCGCTTGAAGTGTATAAGAGTTACAGCGAACTCTTTTCTGAGGACCTTTACGATGAAATAAGCCTTGAGACCTGCGTTGAAAAGAGAATTTCCGAGGGCGGCACGTCCGTTTCATCGGTTGAAAAGCAAATAGAATTTGTGAAAGAGAAATTGGCAAAATGACAAAAGTATTTATAGACGGAAGCGCGGGTACGACGGGACTTCGCATAAGAGAAAGATTAGCAGACAGAAGCGATATAGAACTTATAACCCTTACAGAAGAACTCCGCAAGGATGAGGCAGCGAGAAAAGAAGCGCTCAACTCGGCAGACGTGGCGTTCTTGTGTTTGCCCGATGCCGCGGCAATTGAGGCGGTCGCGCTTGTCGACAACCCCAATACCGCGATAATAGATACGTCAACCGCACACAGAACGGCAGACGGCTGGGCATACGGAATGCCTGAACTCACAGGCGCAAGAGAAAAGATAAAGGCATCGAAAAGAATAGCGAACCCCGGTTGCCACGCAAGCGGATTTATCGCTCTTGTCCGCCCCCTTGTTGAAAAGGGATTGATAGACGAAGATATTTATCTCACCGCGTTTTCCCTTACGGGATATTCGGGCGGCGGCAAAAAGATGATTGCCGAATACGGCGACACAGAGCGTCCCGACCTCTTTGACGCACCGAGACAGTACGCACTTGCTCAAAAGCACAAGCACTTGCCCGAAATGGTCAAGATATGCGGACTTAAGAACTCGCCCGTATTCTGCCCGATAGTTGCGGATTATTATAGCGGTATGGAAGTTACCGTGCCCCTCTTTTCAAAGGACGTGAAAGGCACGAAAGAAGATATTTGCAAAGTATATTCCGACTACTACAAAGACGGACTTATAAAGTATAAAGAGAACGCAAGCGAAGACGGATTTATGTCCGCTTGTTCCCATTCGGGAAGCGACGCAATGGAAATTTCCGTCGACGGAAACGACGAGAGAATTTTGCTTATCGCGAGATTTGACAATCTCGGAAAAGGCGCGTCGGGCGCGGCAATACAGAATATGAACATTATCCTCGGCAAAGACGATGGCGAGGGACTCGATATATAAGGAGACGGAAAATGAAGATTATTGAAGGCGGCGTATGTGCCGCAAAAGGATTTTCTGCAAGCGGTGTGCATTGCGGAATAAGAAAAAACCGTACAAAGCGTGACATCGCGCTTATATTCAGCGAAAAACGTGCATCTGCCGCGGCAGTTTATACGACAAACTTGGTGAAAGGCGCACCCCTCACCGTTACGAAAAATCACATTTCCGACGGTTACGCACAGGCGGTTATCTGCAATAGCGGAAATGCGAACACCTGCAACGCAAACGGAATAGAGATAGCGGAAAAGATGAGTGAACTCGCTGCATCCGCGCTCAAAATCTCCCCTGCGGATATAGTTGTCGCATCTACGGGCGTTATAGGTCAAGTTCTCAACATAGAGCCGATAAAGAACGGAATTCCTATGCTCGTTGACGAACTTTCCGCCGACGGAAGCAACCGCGCGGCAGAAGGTATAATGACCACCGATACGGTTAAAAAGGAAATAGCAGTAGAGTTTACTCTCGGCGGCAAAACTTGCTCTATAGGCGGTATCGCAAAGGGAAGCGGTATGATTCATCCCAATATGGCGACAATGCTCGTTTTCATTACGACCGACGCGGCAATCTCCCCCGAAATGCTGAAAAAAGCACTTTCTTCCGATATTGCAAATACCTTTAATATGGTAAGCGTTGACGGCGACACTTCGACAAACGATATGGTCGCAGTACTTGCAAACGGTATGGCAGGAAACCCCGAAATAACCGAAGACGGCGAAGACTACCGCGAATTTATGCGCGCGCTCAATACGGTAACAGTTTACCTTTGCCGTATGATAGCGGGCGACGGAGAAGGCGCGACGAAACTCCTTGAATGTAAAGTAAGCGGCGCCGTAGATGAGAAAAACGCAAAGATAATTGCAAAGAGCGTAATCTGCTCAAGCCTTTTGAAAGCGGCAATGTTCGGCGCGGACGCAAACTGGGGACGCGTGCTCTGTGCTATAGGTTATAGCGGAGCAGAAGTTGACGTAAACAAAATAGGCGTATACTTCCGTTCAAACAAGGGCGAGATAGTAGTTTGCCGGAACGGAAGCGGTGTAGACTTCTCGGAAGAAAAGGCGAAGGAAATCTTGCTTGAAAAAGAAATAGAGATAATAATTACTTGCGGCGACGGTGATGCGTGTGCTACCGCTTGGGGTTGCGACCTTACCTACGATTACGTAAAGATAAACGGCGATTACCGCACCTGATGTAAACTAAAGTATACAAAAAGAGGGAATATGGAAAACTTTTCAAATGCTCAAAGGGCAGAAGTGCTTACCCAAGCACTCCCCTACATAAAGGAATATAATAACAAAATAGTAGTTATCAAATACGGCGGAAACGCAATGATAAAC
>JAZOLR010000136.1:0-14313 GCA_045653255.1 Eubacteriales bacterium
TTTATACTTGCGAAAAGGTCTGTGTACTAACGAAAATATAAATAATTTCCCTTTTTGTTTACGGTCTCACCAAAATACGAAGCCACGTTATCTTTTGTGAGATAAAAACCAACCTACAAGTTCATCGTTGTACGCATATACCCAAGCGTCGTGACCGACACCGTCAAGGCGCGTATACTTCACGTCTTTGCCGTTCTTTTCAAGCGCGGCTACCATTTCGTCAGAATGCATAGGCGAAACTATCGTATCGAGTGCGCCGTGAAAAGCCCACACGGGCATGGTAAGCGCAGCCGCATTCCACGCCATACCGCCTCCGCATATTGGGGCAATAGCGGCGAAAAGATGAGGATGCGCCATAGCGGTATACCAAGTACCGAAACCGCCCATGCTCAATCCCGTGAGATATACTTTGTCTACGTCAACGGGGAAATGGCGGATAAGTTCCTGAACGAAATCTGCAAGAGATTCAACTCTTCCTGCCCAGAAATCGCCCGACGGACATTGCGGCATAACGAAAATAACGGGAAACTCTTTGTCTTTTATGTGCTTCGAAAAACCGTGCACGTCAACGAGATGAAGGTCTTCTTTTCCGTTTCCTCTTTCCCCTGCGCCGTGAAGTTGTATTATCAAGGGGAGTTTTTCGCTATCGTTCATTTCTTTGGGAGAATACTCAACGAATGGGAAAATAAAATCGCCTGTGTTATGTTCTATTCTTTTCATTTTGCGCCTCCTTGCGTTTTCTACTTATATTTTACTATTTATTTCGGCGCAAGTCAATGATTTTTGCGTGTTTTATTTTAAAATTTGCTTGATTATCAATTGCCGTTGTGCTATAATTTTTACTTGAATAGACAAAAATATTTTGCCTGAATAGAGGTGCAATATGGTTTTCGTATTTGAACAAGTACTTATTCTGTTTATTTTCGCCGCGGTCGGCTATGCGTTATCCGAATTCAAGATAGTGAAACACGAGCATTCGACTATCCTGTCTCGCCTTTTGGTATACGTGTTTTTGCCCGCCAATTCAATCAAGGCATTTTCAAAAAACTGTACGGTAGATTATATTTCAAACAACTATAAAATAGTCATTGCCTCGTCGGTTGTCGTTATTGTGCTTGCAGTCTCAATGCACTTTGCAGCGAAACTCTTTTCACGTGACGGATATGAGCGCTCGGTATACGAATATTCCTTGGTTATGCCGAACTATGGATATATGGGATATGCCGTTGCAGAGGCGGTTTTCGGTGAAATAGGACTTATAAACGCGTACGTTTTCTCCATTCCTATGTCGGTATACGTTTACTCTATCGGCTATTGCATACTCTCGAAAAAGAAACTTTCGCTTCGAGGATTTCTCAATCCCGCAATTATCTCAATGCTTATCGGTATGGCGCTTGGTCTTTCGGGCTTGGGCGCGAAAACTCCCGAATTGATAGGCTCAATACTTGATAAAGCGAGTAACTGTATGGCTCCTGTCAGTATGCTCTTGGCAGGTATAGTAGTCTCTGAATTTAACGCAAAGAAAATACTTTCAAGTTGCAGAATATACATAGTAGCGGCGCTTCGTCTGCTTGTAATTCCTGTTGCTATCGGTGCGGCACTTTATGCCGTAGGTCTTCCGGAAGTCGCGCCCGTTGCGATACTCCTTTATTCAATGCCCTGCGGACTTAATACGGTAGTATTCCCGAAAAACGTGGGTGAAAACTGCGAGATAGGCGCAGGACTTGCGCTCGTTTCAAACATCGCCGTGTGTATTACAGTCCCCCTCGTTTTTATGATTTTCGGTATATAATGTAATTGATATTCAGATAGGATTTCGCTATGCTTTTTACGAATTCGAACAGTTTTGTCAACGTGTGCGAAGATATGGTCGCAATGTCCGACGGAGTGCGCTTGTATACGCGCTACGCAACCCCGAAAAATGCGCAGAAATGCCCGATAGTTTACATAAGAACACCGTACGAGCCTTCCTTTGAAGGCAAGCCGTACGATATAAGCAAGTACGAAAGCGACAAGTTTGTCCGTACGTTTATCGAGCGCGGATACGCCGTGCTTATACAGCATTGCAGAGGCAGAGGCGGCAGTGAGGGCATTTGTATCCCCTATTCAAAAGAAGAGCGCACAGACGGACTTGAAACCATTGAATACATACGCACACTTCCTTTCTATAACGGAGAAATCTACGTAACGGGCGAAAGTTACGTTGCGACGGTTCATTTCTGCTATCTTGACGTAGCGCCGAGCGATATAAAGGGCGCGTGTCTGCAGATACAGACCGACAGACTGTTTTTCCGCAATTACAGAAACGGCTTAAACTACAAACTCAACAACTTGGGTTGGTGGTCGATGATGGCGGAAAGAAAATACAAGAAAATAAGCGGTGCAGAACCGACAACCTTACCGTATATAGATGCGGCAAAGCGCCTTTTTGGTGTTGACGCACCCGAGTTTACGAATACTCTTATACACAACGAGTGCGACGAGTATTGGACGGGCGACGACAAATGGAATGCAGTAGAAAATTTGACGATACCCACACTTTTCGTTGAAGGTTGGTATGACTTCTACGTTGAGGGAATGACTGATATGTGGGCGCGTATTCCAAGCGAAACGAAAAAGAAATCCGCAATGTTTATAGGCCCTTACGGTCACGCAACCTGCGTGAGCAACAAATCGGAATATCCCCTTGAAAACGGAAATATTCCTGAAGATTACGTTGCCGAATGGTTTGACAGTATAAGAGAGAAGAGAAGTTTCAAATACGCGGAATACGGAAAGATAAACTATTATTCCATAGGCGCAGACGAGTGGAGAAATAAAGAATATCCTACCGAAGCGAAAAAATACCGTCTCTATTTCTCAAAGGATAAAAAACTTTCAAAAGATGAAACGAAAGGCGGGGAATTTTCGTATGAATATGACCCGAATATCAAAGAGACACCGTATAGGTTTTTTGATATTTACCGCGCACACGCGGAAGACACAAAAGACGGTATTATCTCGTTTTTCTCTAATGATTTCGAAGAAGAGCAGTCATTTTTCGGCTCTGTGCGTTTTCGCCTGACTGTTTCGTCGGACTGCGAGGACACGGCGTTTTTTGCCAGAATTCACCTCGTTGAAAACGGCGAAAGTTATAACCTTACGGAAGCATTAGGTTCGATTTCACACCTTCACGGCGATTATACACCGAATGAAAAGATAACGGTAGAATTCAAAACTCCGCTTATCGCCTTTACTGTGAAAAAGGGAATGGGCTTGCGTATTGACGTAACTTCAAACGGCGGACTTTATTTGCCTCACGCAAACGTGAAAGGTCACTTCGCCTACGTGACGGAGACAAAAGTGGCGCATAACACCATTTACACAGACGGAAGTTTCGTTGAATTGCCGCTTGAAAAATAAAAAACTTTTCAAAAAGTATTGACAAAAACGTTTTTTAGTGCTATAATTGGCACAAATTTGAATATCACAAAGAACGACTGTGACGAAGACGGTTGGAACGAGAGTTTACAGAGAGTTGTCGGTTGCTGCGAGACAATAACGCTACATTCCATATAACCTATCACTTCCGAGTCGAAGGACCGAAAGGCAGATGCCGAGTAGACTCCTACCGTATTGCTGCGTGAAGGCAAAGGGCTTGATAGAGTCCGAAAAGTGACGGAAAGTAAAACTTCCGTAATTTGAGTGGTACCGCGGGTTATTTACTCGTCTCAAAGTTTCTTTTGAGACGAGTTTTTTGTTTTATTCGGATTTGTAACCATTAAAAAACGTCGAAAAACAAAGAAAAACGAAAGGATGAAAAAGATGGATTACAGTTTGAAAGAAGTCGCAGGCAGAATCAAGGATTTGCGCGAGGCAAAGGGATATACTCAAGAACAACTTGCAAAACTTACGGGTGTATCTTACGAGGATTATTTGATTCTCGAAAATGGCGAAACGGATTTTAGTTTCACTTTTATCTACAAGTGCGCGAAGGCTTGCGGCGTTGAAGTTGTTGACTTGCTTGAAGGAAGAAGTTCTACGCTTACTTCTTTTTCAATTACAAGACGCGGAGAAGGTCTTAAAATATTGAAACAACACGGAGTTGAATACAACAACCTCGCTCCGAAATTCAAAGATAAACTTGTAGAGCCTTTCCTTGTTAAATTCCCCTATCTTCCCGAAGAGCAAAACGCTCCCATGAAACTCAACTCTCACAACGGTCAGGAATTTGACGTGATAGTAAAAGGTTCGCTTAAAGTTCAGGTAGGAAATCACGTTGACGTGCTTCACGAAGGTGACTCCATCTTCTATAACAGCCTTATCCCTCACGGTATGATAGCGGTGAGCGAGGGCGGTTGCGAATTCCACGCAGTAGTTCTCAATCCTCAGGACGGACAGGTAACCGAAGAATATCCCGAATCCCCCTACGTTGCGACAAAACTTGCAGAAAAAGAAGCCGAAAAAGCGACGGTTGCAGACAACTTTATTGAGTCTTATTACGATGAAAACGGCGTGTTCAACGGTATAAAGTTCAAAAATGAGGAAAAGTTCAATTTTGCTTTTGACTGCGTTGATGCAATAGCGAAAAAGACTCCCGACAAACTCGCTATGATGTGGGTTGCGAACGATAAGACCGACCGCAAGTTCACCTTTAACGATATGAAGAAGTACTCGGCAAAGACCGCGAACTATTTTGAATCCCTCGGTATTCAAAAAGGCGATACCGTTATGCTTGTTCTCAAGCGTCACTATCAGTTCTGGTTCTGTATGCTCGCACTTCACAAGATAGGCGCTATCGCAATCCCTGCGACAAACCAACTTGTTGAACACGATTTCGACTACAGATACAAGGCGGCAAAGGTTAAAGCAATAGTTTGTACTGCCGACGGCGAAGTATCGGCAGAAGCGGAAAAGGCAGCGGCAAACTTCCCTGATATGCTTAAAATTATGGTCGGCGGCAAGAGAGAAGGCTGGTACGATTTCAACGTAGAAATGGAGCGTTTCAGTACGCACTACTACCGTACTGAAAATACTCCCTGCGGAAGCGACCCTATGCTTATGCTCTTTACGTCCGGTACTACGGGTTATCCCCGAATTGCTACTCACTCTTATAAATATGCATTGGGACACTATCCCACGGCAAAACATTGGCACAACGTAAATCCCGACGGTCTTCACTTCACAATTTCCGACACGGGTTGGGGTAAAGCGCTCTGGGGTAAACTCTACGGTCAGTGGCTCTGCGAAGCAGGTATATTCACCTACGACTTTGACAGATTCCATTCAGAAGACATTTTGCCTATGTTCGCAAAATACAATATAACTACTTTCTGCGCGCCCCCCACGATGTACAGATTCTTTATAAAGGAAGATTTGTCGAAGTACGACCTTTCCTCTATCGAGTACGCAACCACAGCAGGAGAGGCTCTTAACCCCGAAGTATTCAATCAGTTCAAAAAGGCGACGGGTCTTACCATAATGGAAGGCTTCGGTCAGACAGAGACAACCCTTTCTATTGCAAACTTCGTAGGCTCTACGCCGAAAATAGGCTCTATGGGTAAACCGAGCCCCCTCTACGACGTAGTTGTTCTTGACGCAGACGGCAACGAGTGCAAGACAGGTGACACGGGTGAAATCTGTATCCGCGTAAAAGATAACGCACCCTGCGGTCTTTTCATCGGTTATTATCTTGATGAAGAAAAGACAAGCGAGGTATGGCACGACGGTTATTACCACACGGGCGACACCGCGACCATGGACGAAGACGGCTATCTCTGGTATGTCGGACGTATCGACGACGTTATCAAGTCGTCAGGTTACCGCATAGGTCCTTTCGAGATAGAAAGCGTTATTATGGAACTTCCTTACGTGCTTGAATGTGCGGTTACTCCCGTACCCGACGAAGTCCGCGGACAGATAGTAAAAGCGACCGTCGTTCTTGTAAAGGGCACGGAAAAGACCGACGCGCTCAAAAAGGAAATTCAGGAATACGTCAAGACACATACTGCACCCTACAAATATCCGAGAATAGTTGAATTTGTAGACGAACTTCCGAAGACCATAAGCGGAAAGGTAAGACGTGTTGAAATCCGTAAAAACGACTTGGATAAAATGAATAAGTAAAAACCTAACCACACAAAAATGACAGAGAATTCTTCGGAATTCTCTGTCATTTTTTTATAATCATTTCGCTTGACAAAAATTATTTTAGTTGTGAGTTGTAAGGCTCGCTTTCGCTCGCCGTTATTAGTTTGCTTTATAACGTTATGGTATCTCTCTATGCTTTTCAAACTGCGCCACGTCGCATCATAACTTAGTGTAGCCAATCATAACTCCGAACTCGTCGCAGGAAATCTTTTTTAATGAAATTATGTAAATGAAAGTTTACTTTATAACGTAAATCTTTGCATTTTCGTCGCAGAGAACGTTTTCTATCGTCTTGCCCGCGTTTTCGTCAAACATAAGAACATCGGGCTCGCCGTTTTCGTTTGCTCCGTAAGAGCCTATCGCGTTACCTGCAAACTGTATGTAGGTGTTGTTATACATTTTGGGCATGCTTTCGGGCTTTTCTGCGACGAGATGTACCATTCTGTACGCCGCGCGGTCAAAGATGTTGTCGTGTATTGAATAGTTTGAAGCGGTGTTTATATAACTCCAACCCTTGATGTGTGCGGGGGTGTGCTTGTTGTGGCGCTGCTGTCCCCAACCGTAGCCGGACTGACGGAGAATGTTTCCGCACATTTCAATGCCGTCCATGAAACTTCCCTTGCCGTCGCCGTCGTCGTTTATGTCGAGGAAGTATTCAATAGAGTAAACGCACTTTTCAACAAGGTTGTCGATATAGCGCACGTTTTTCATTTCTATCGTTCTGCCGAAAGTGCTTACCTGATGGGTAAGACCTGCATCGTACATTTCGTAAACGTAGCAGTTTCTGATTTCGTAATCGTCGCAACCGCCGTATATTTCAACGCCGTTTCCGAAACGTGTGACAGAGCCGCGTATACCTTCGGGGAAGTTGGGGTCTGTGCCCTGATAACCCTGAATAGTGCCGCCTACCCAGCCGATTTCACAGTTAGTCACGTGAAGACCGACAACGCATTTGCCGCCTGCCGCTACTGCGTGAATGCCTGCGTATTTCATACAAATATTGTCTATCGTTACGTTCTTTCTTTCTCCAATACGGAATATAACTCTTCTCGGAGTTGCCTCTATCGTACGGAATGCGCCGCCGGGGTTACCTGCGTTGCAACGGAGATAAAGGTCGCCGTAGGTGTTTTCCACGTCGGGAATTGGGAAGTCCTCACCCTTTGACGGCTTGGTGTAGAAGGTGTCCTCGTAGTGCCAGTAAATATCAAGGTCGCCCTTTAACTGCTCGCTCATTACGAAAGGAATATCGGTGTCACGGCATACGAATTTTCCGCGTATATATGAGGGAATGTGCTTGTAGGAGTGCTTTTCTCCGTCGTTGAATACAAGCGTACCTGCATCGAGTATTTTTTTCTTGTACTTCCAGATGTGGTTTTCCGCATCGTAGAGTTCCCAGAGCGCAGGGTCTGCGAGGTCTTCGTCCCATGCGTATATTTTCGGCTTTTCACCCTCGCCGTACGCACCGTAACTTACACCAGGGCTTGTGATTATCATACCGCGGAAAAGGTCGGCGCGGCGCAAAAGTACGCCGTCGCCCTCGTCAAGAGAAGCGTTTGAAATACGGTCGAGCGTGCGCCACGCACTTTCAGGGGAAAGTCCGTCGTTTTCGTCGTTACCCTCGTTTGATACGTAGTAGGTTTTGCCCTTTATTACGAGTTCGTCTTTTGCGTTGAGAATTTTTTGTTTAAGTGCTTCTGCTTTTGCATCTATTTCGTTCAGAAATTCTTTTGTTACCGTAATCATTGTTCTTCTCCTCTTATTTTATGAGTTTTTGTACATAGTCCGCGTAGATTTTTCCTACAAACTTCGCGCCTTTTTCTGTCGGGTGTACACCGTCTGCTGCAAACGTGAGCGGATAGTCACCGATGAATGCAGATGCAAAAAGTCCGTCAAGCGGGATATACATATCTGCAAATTCTCTTGCGAGTTTTCTTGCGATATTTATCTTTGCATCAACGTCGGAACGCCAGAAATTCTTGTCCTCGCAGGGAATGAGGAACGGCTCTAACACAACTATTTTTGCGTTGGTTTTTTCTTTTAACGCTTTCAGTACCGTGCGGTAACGGTCTTCAAACACTTCGTTTGGCAATCCGCCGTTTGTTATATTGTGCCATACGTCGTTTATGCCTATGAGAATTGAAATTATATCGGGTTGCACGTCCAAAAAGTCTTTGTCAAGTCTGCAAACGAGGTCGCGCGTCTGATTTCCGCTAATGCCGAGGTTGATGAATTCGAATTCCGTGTCGGGATTATTTTCCTTTATGTACTCTACTGCATATTTGACGTATCCGTTTCCGAGATTGTGGTAATCTGTTCTATCTCTTCCTGCGTCAGTTATGCTATCGCCCTGAAACAAAATTTTCATAATTTTTCTCCGTTTTTTATATTAAAATTAAGCAAAATTTCGGTTGCGCTAACTGTATTTTATCACGCGCACAAGTGCTTGTCAATATATAATTAAAAAAGAGTTTCGAAGTTATATTTCAAGCATCGTTTCAATGAGTTTTATCGCCATATAATAGTGAATTTCTCGCGTGGGGTGATTGAGTTTGTTTGAGAGAAGTTCCGTCGTGTTTACTCCGTTTTCGTAGAGTTTTTCCCAGACGGAATAGAGGTCGCACACGCGCACGTTTTCGCGCTCGCAGAGTGCTTTTGCTTTTTCAAATGCGTGTCTGAGTACCCCTGCGTGTTGGAGTGCGGAAAACTGCTTTGCAATCTTCAATTCCTGCTCGGTTTTGACAGATGGGCTTATACCCGTGTTGTAGAAGTTCTGCGTGAGGAAGATTATTTCGCTTCCGCTTTCCTTTACGCTTCTTATTATCTTTTCAAGATTGGAAATATATGTAGGAGTTGCGTTTTCGCCGCATGTGCAGTCGTTTAATCCGTATGAAATCACCGTGAGGTCGGGAGAAAAGCGAAGCACGTCGCGCTCCAAACGCGCAAGACCGCCCTTTGCGCTGTCGCCGCTTATTCCGCTGTTTATAATATTTATCTGCACCGCGGGGTAGAGTATAGCCATAATCTCACGAAGACGGTTACTGAATGCGCTTGTCGGCTCAAAGATAGAGCCTACGTTGCCCTCTTGCGTTACGTATACTTCGAAGCACCCCTGCGTTACGCTATCGCCCAAGAATGCTATCGTTATACTTTCTTCGTTTCGTATATCTTTTGATTTTTTTGAAATTTTTTCCGCTATTTTCATAGTGCGCCTCCCTAAAAATAAGATATCATAATTTTATCATAATAACTTTTTATATGCAAGTGAAAAATGAAATTTTGCGTCTGTTCAGTCTGCTTTTTTGAAGTGAGAGGGAGAGACGGAAAAACGCTTTTTGAAAATTTTACTGAAGTAATAAACGTCGTTTATTCCCACCATTTCCGCCACTTCCGAGACAGCGAAATTTCCTTCCAAAAGCAGACGCGCCGCATAACTCATACGCAAGTCGATAGTATACTGCGCAGGAGTAGTGCCGTACCGTTTTTTGAAAAGAGTGCGAAAATGCTTTTCACTCACTCCGCACATCTCGCTCAGGTGCGAGGCGGAGACGTCTCCGTCTCTCAAGTTTTCCGCTATATACTCTTTCGCAATTTCAATTTTGTCTTTCGGTACGCTCTGCGTGGCGAGTTTCTCGTCCGAGTTCGCGATAATCGACATAATCTCGTATATTATAGATAATGCGAGATAGTAGTTACTTTTCTTTTTTACGTTTTTTATTTTTTGCATACGCAGAAAAAGATTGTATACGGCAGGGTTGTCGCTTGCATTCCATACACGCGTCGGCATCGTTACCTCGCCGAGAAAACTCACGCATAGCGCATAGCCTTTTTCGTAGCATTTGACGGTATAGGGGTCTTTTCGGTTGATGAAAAACACGTCGCCGCTACACACGGGCAAGACCTCGCCCGAAACTGTGTGGTCGTATCTTCCGCACACCTGAAAAGAGAGAATATGACAGTCTCTCGGCGCTTGTGTTTCCCAAGACATTCTTGCAGTTTTGTATTGATAGACGTCAACGATGTCGGTTATCTGCATTGATACTCTCCTGTTCTGCTTTTTCTTAAATTATAACATTTTTATGCAAAAAGTCAATGTTTTTGTTCCGTTTTTTACAAATAACTCCGCATATTCCATTTACTTTTTTATCTATCGGGTATATAGTTAAGAAAAAAGGGGGTATATCCTATGTACGAAAATATACGTTCAACGCTTGAAGACTACTACTTCGGGGAACTTCCCGCACTTTCCGAAAAAATAAAAAACACGGTATTTGAAAAAATGGACGAATACGATGCGAAAAATCCGAATTTGTCATCGTATCGCATGAAGTCGAAACTTTACGACGTCATAGCGGAAAATATAGAACCGAGAATTTTTCCCGACCTTCCGTTCTTTTTCGAGACGGGTGCGCTTGTCGCGTTCTCTGACGGAAAGTTCGACCGCGGCGCTATCCACGCGAACGCATGGCTTTGGTTGAGAAATCAGCATATTTTCAAGGACGTTGACGAAGAGGCTTACGCACAGTACAGAACAGACGGCGGAACGCTTTACTGCCAGACGGGAACTTTCGTTGACACTATGCATATAGGGCTTCCTATGAAGAAAATCTTCAAGGTAGGTCTTTCGGGAATACTCCGCGAACTTGAAAACGCAAAAAAAGAAGCGACCGAAGACACGCAACGCGAGTTTATAGATTGCGCTGTCTGCGGTATTAACACTCTCGTAAAAATAGAAAAAAGACTTGCAGACAAGGCAAGAGAATGCGGAAATGATTCACTTGCGGAAATTGCCGAAAGAGTGCCCTATAATGCACCGAAGACCTTGCACGAAGGATTGTGTACACTTATATTTATAAAAAAGGCGCTTGGAAGCATTGAAGGCGTAGGATTTAACTCGTTTGGCAGAGCGGATAAATTGCTCGCCGACCTCTACGAAAACGACGTAAAACGCGGTGTGACACAGAAAGAAATGTTAGACTTGGTTTCGAAGTTCCTTCTTATCTCGGATTGCACGCTTGACCGCCGTCAGAAAATGCAGGGATTTTACGAATACGAACTTGAAAACACACTTACCCTCGGCGGTTGCGACGAAGAGGGAAATCCCGTATTCAACGGAGTGACGAAACTGTTCATAGAAGCGAGAACGAACCTTGCTTGTCTCTATCCGAAAATGATGCTCCGCTTCTCGTCCGCGTCGCCGAAAGAATATATGGAACTTATATGTAAGCCTCTCATTGACGGTCAGGGATTGAGTCTTTACGAAAACGATGACAAGGTAATTCCCGCGCTCGTTCGTTCGGGAATAGAACTTTCCGACGCAAGAGACTACGTTATAAGCGGTTGTTGGGATGCGCTCACCCCCGACACAAGCAACAAATTCAGCGGAGAGTATTTGAACATACTCCGTCCTATTGAATGGATAGTTCACGATGAGCGCAACAAGATGGAAAAGCACAAACTACCCTTTGAAAGTTTTGAAAATGCGGAAAACTTCGAAGAGGTCTACAATACTTATCTCTACTGCGTAGAAAAACTCCTTTGGAGAAAGGCAGAGCCTATGGCGCGTGCGTCTCGCGAGTGGCACAAGGTCAACCCCCTCTGCGCCTATTCCGCACTTATGGAAAACTGCATACCGTCGAAAAAAGATATTACGCAAGGCGGAAAATACAACAGAGAATGCGTATATTTCAGCGGTTTTTGCGAAGTTGTCGACTCATTGCTTGCGATAAAGCATTTGTGCTTCGACAGTAAAATATGCACCATTTCAGAACTTTTCGCTCTCTGCCGCGAGGATTGGCGCGACGAGGTAATGAGAAAGAGAGCGATTGCCGCCCCCTCATACGGTGACGGAAGTGAGGAAAGTTCTCGCTTCGTGGCAAGATTGCTCGACGACCTATACAGACTTTCAAGAAATCTGCCGACGGCATACGGCGGTGACTTCCGCATAGGATTTAATCAGTATACGGAAATTATCTGGTGGGGAAAAGAGACGAAAGCAACCCCGAACGGAAGAAGACTCGGTGATTATCTCAGTCAGGGAATAACCCCATCGCGTTTGCAGAATTCGAGGACTTTTATCGACTTTATCGACAGTATGCGCTATCTCGATATTGAAAAATGCGCGGGTAATGCGTCCTTGACCGCTACTTTCCCTGCAGGCGATATGACACTTGACAAACTTGTTTCTATCTTTTACGTGATAGCAAACAGTAACATTCAAGCAATTCAACCTAACTGCGTTGACAAGAAAGACTTGCTCGCGGCACAGAAAAATCCCGAAAACTATTCTCACATAATAGTCAGAGTATGCGGTTTTTCCGCACCGTTTGTCTCGCTTTCCGAGGTTTATCAGAATGAGATAATTTCGAGAATGACGTGGGAGACCTGATATGCACTTGAAGATATGCAATGTCCAAAATTTTTCTCTGCACGACGGTCCCGGTATACGTACGACTTTCTTTTTGGCGGGGTGTCCTTTGCGTTGCGCGTGGTGTCACAATCCAGAAACGCAGAGCGTAAAAAGTACGCTTATTTACGAGCATAAAAAATGTATATCCTGCCGCGCGTGTCTTGAATGCGAAAACTCCGTGCATACTCTTGATAACGGTATACACTCACTCAAAAGAGAAAACTGTAACGCGTGCGGTGAGTGTGTAGAAAACTGTCCTGCGGGTGCGCTTTCGCTTTCCGTGCGACCGCTTTCCCGCGAGGAGTTTAACTCGGTTGTAGAAAAGCAGTTACGCACCGTCGGAAAAGAAGGCGGCATAACCTTTTCGGGCGGTGAGCCGCTTACGCAAACCGATACTATCCTTCAATTTCTCGACGGTGTAGATATTCACACCGCGTGCGAGACCTGCGGATATGCGGATTCGGAAGTGTTTTCTCGGCTTATTGACCGAATGGATTACGTTATGTTTGACGTCAAACTCGCTGATAATGACGCGCATATAAAATATACGGGCGTTTCAAACAGACTCATACTTGAAAACTTGCGAATTCTGCAAAAAAGCAATAAAGACCATATAATCCGCACGCCTCTTATAAAAGGTATAACCGACAAAAAAGAAAACCTTGACGCCATAGAGAGACTTGTCGGCAATAGCAAGTGGGAAAAACTGCCGTATAACGAAATAACCCCGTACAAATACGAAAGAATAGGAAAAGAGTACACGCTCTGAAAGCAAACTAAACTTTACAAAAAAGGCAATCTTGCATATACAAGATTGCCTTTTTCTTTGTTATTTTTCGTTTTTTTCAAAATCGTCTTTCTGCAAACGGAAGAAAAGTCTCATAAACGCACGTGCGTTGAATGGAATTATAGGGTAGAGATAACTGTGCTCGCCGTTTAAAGTCTTGTTCGTCATAATAAGAAGCGGAACGAGTAAAAGTCCCAGCGCGTAGCCGTAAATACCGAAAAGGGCGCAAAGGGAAAGTAATACTATACGCAAGAACTTGAAGGCGTATCCGAGTTCGTAGTTTTGCTGCGAGAAACTCGCGATTGCCACAACCGCCATATAAAAAATTACGTCGGCAGAAAGCCACCCTATCTGCACGGCAAATTCACCAAGTATAAGACCGCCGATAACGCTTAAAGAGTTGGACAGGATATTCGGCGTGTTCATTGAGGCGAGTTTCAGTCCGTCTATTGCAAGTTCGGTAAGGAAAAGTTGTAACAGTATCGGCATTTTCCCCGGGTATTCCGGAATAATAAACGAAAGACCGTCGGGGATAAACTGCGGATATTGCAGTAAAAGATACCAAGTAGGTGTCAAAATAAGCGACATAATAAAAACGATATGTCGGGTAATGCGGAGATAACTTCCCGTAAGCGGTGGGAAGTAATAGTCGTTTGTCTCCTGCCAGAAGTCGAAAATAGAAGTCGGAAGCACCATAACCATAGGCGAGGTATCGCAGATAACTATGATTTTCCCTTCAAGTATCTCCGCTGCTGCGGCATCGGGGCGTTCAAGTGTCCGCACTTTTGGAAACGGATTGTACCACTTGCGTTGAATGAGCGATTCCGAAAGGCTCATAACTCCCAGCGTGAGGGATTTCGGTGTCATCTCGTCTATTCTTTTTGAGATATAGTCCACGTATTTTTTGTCTGCGACACCGTCCATATAGCAAATAACTATGTCGGTTTTTGACGCACCGCCTGCGTTTTTGTACATCATTGTCAAACGCGGG